>JAEXUU010000257.1 GCA_023452965.1 Pseudomonadota bacterium
TCCGCGCCGCCGACTGGCGCGAGGCCGCCGACAAGTTCGATGCGGCAATCGTCGCCGTGCCGCATGTCTTCCACGGCCCGATGGGGATCGAGCTGCTCAAGGCCGGCAAGCATCTCTTCATGGAGAAGCCGCTCGCCGTGACCTCGGAGCAGTGCGAGACGATGATCCGCGAGGCCGATGCCCGCCGGCTTACCCTCAGGGTCGGGCTGCTGCGGCGCTACCTGCTCGGCGCGCGCTGGCTCAAGGCGCTGATCGAATCCGGCACGCTCGGCACGATCCGCAGCTTCAGCATCCGCGAAGGCTTCGTCTTCAATTGGGCGACCAGCTCCGACGCGCTGCTGCGGCGCGAGCTCGCTGCCGGCGGCGTGCTGATGGACACCGGCGCGCACACGCTCGATCTCCTGCTCTGGTGGCTGGGCGAGGTCGCCTCGCTGAGCTACCGCGACGATGCCGACCAGGGCGTCGAGGCGGATTGCCTGATCGAGTGCAGGATGGCCTCGGGCGCGACCGGAACGGTCGAGCTCAGCCGCACGCGCGATCTGCGCGACACGATCCAGATCCAGGGCAGCGCCGGCTTCGTCGAGGTCCACCTCTCCAAGAACATCGTCCTAGACGGCTCCCCCAACGCCCTCGCCTTCCGCCATGAAGGGCGGGCCGCGGCGGACCTGCCGCTGCAGCTCTTCCCGGAGCTGTTCGACTCCGAGCTTCGCGATTTCGCCCGGAGCGTCTCCGGCGAGGCCTCCGCCGGCATTCCCGGCAGCGAGGGCGCGCGCTCCGTCGCACTGATCGAGCGCTGCTATGCCAACCGTGAACCGCTGACGCTCGGCTGGCGCGCCGAGGCCAAAGCCGCGGACAAGGACGAGCTGCCCCGCCTGCCGGCCGGCAGCACGGCGCTGCTTACCGGCGCAGCGGGCTTCATCGGCGGCAGGCTCGCCGAGCGGCTGGTCGAGCAGGGCGTCAAGGTGCGTTGCCTCGTGCGCAGCTACGGCCAGGCGACGCGCCTCGCCCGACTGCCGGTCGAGATCGTCAACGGAAAGCTCGGCGAAGCCGGGCCTGCGGCCCAGGCCTTCGACGGCGTCGATTACGTCTTCCACTGCGCCTATGATCACCGCTCCCGCAAGGCCAATCTCGACGGGCTCGAGCAGTTGCTCGCCGGCGCCGTGAAGCAGAAGGTCAAGGGCTTCGTCTACCTCAGCAGCTTCTCGGTCTATGAGCCGTTTCCGGACGGCAAGCTGACCGAGGAAACCCGCGACGGCGATGTCTCCTGGCCCTATGCCCGCAATAAGCTCGACCTCGAGGCGCGCACGCTGAAAGCCGCCCGCGAGGAGGGCGTGCCGGCCTCGATCATCCAGCCCGCCGTGGTCTATGGCCCGTTCTCCAAGCCCTGGGCCGACGCGCCGGCCCAGATGCTGATCACCGGCGACGTCATCCTGCCCGATGCCGGAGAAGGCATCTGCAACGCGGTCTACATCGAGGACCTGATCGACGCGATGCTGCTCGCGGCACAGCGGCCCGAGGCGGTCGGTGAACGCTTCATCATCTCCGGCCCGGAGCCGGTGAGCTGGGGCAAGTTCTTCGGGACGATCGCGCAGGCGATCCAGGTTCCGCCGCCGGTCTACTGGCCGAGCGCGCGTATCCGGGGCGAGAACAGCGGCGTGGTGCGGGACATCAAGGCGGTGCTCGCCAACCCGAAGCGCCTGGTCCAGATCATCGTCCGCTGGCCGCCAGCCCGGCAGGCGCTGCAGGCCGGCTATGACGCCTTGCCGCCCGGCCTCCACAAGCTCGTGACCAAGGCCTATTTCGGCGGCGGCGGCGGCCGGCGCTTCGGCCTGCGTCACCTGCCTGATCCGCGCGCGCTCGCCCTCTATGAATCCCAGGCCTATGCGAGCAACGACAAGGCGGCGCGCCTGCTCGGCTACCGGCCGCGGCATGGCTTCGTCGAAGGGATGGCGGTCACCGGCGCCTATCTGCGCTGGGCCTATGGCGATCTCTGCCGCGCGGGCGAAGCCGCCCGGGCCTCGGCCCCTGCAGCGCCCGAGCCTCCCGCCGCACTGGCCAAAGCGAGCTGAGCCCTTGCTACGCCATGCTTCCTGGACGTTGATCGATCAGGGCGTCGTCAGCCTTGGCGCCTTCCTGCTCAACATCGTGCTGGCGCGCCATATCGCGCCGGTCGAATACGGTGTCTTCGCGCTGATCTTCGGCATCCTGCTGATGATCCAGCTCTCGATCAGCTCGGTGATCTTCTATCCGATGTCGATCCGGATCGCGCGATTGCCCGAGGAGGAACGCGCGGCGCTGGCCGGGCGCAGTCTCGCCTTGCTGCCCATGCTGCTGCTGCCGGCAGCTTTGCTGCTCGCCCTCGGCCTCGCCATCATGGGGCGTGCCGACCTTGCCCTGCCGGTCTCGCTCCACCTCGTAATCTGGCAGGGGCAGGAAGCGCTGCGCCGCATCCTGTTCGCCGAGTTCCGGCATCGCGACGCCCTCGCCGGCGACAGCATCGCCTATCTCGGCGCGCCGCTGGCCGTGCTGTTCCTGCTGCAGCAGGGCACGCTGACGCTGCCGAGCGTCTTTTTCTGCATGGCCGCGGCATCGGGCGTGGCGCTCCTGGTCTCGTCCCGCCTCGTACGCGCCGAGCGACCGGCGGCCGGGACGCTGCGACCGACCTTCAGCGAATTCTGGTCGCTCGGGCGCTGGTCGCTCGCCAACAACTTCGTCGGCGCGCTGCGGATCCAGCTCTTCCTCTGGGGGCTGACCGCGATGTTCGGCGCGGCCTCGACCGCGGCCTTCCAGGCCGCGCTGAACGTGGTGAACCTCGCCAACCCGATCCTGCTCGGCCTGTGCAACGTCATCCCGCAGGCGGCCGCCCGAAAGTCCCGCGAAGGCTACCGGGCCGCCTGGAAGGCCGCACGGGACTATGCGCTGATCGGCACGCTGCCACTGCTGCCCTGCTATGCGGTGCTGCTGGCAGCTCCGGACCTCGTGCTGCTGCTGCTCTATGGCGCGGATTCAAGCTATCTCGGACTTGCCCTGCCGATCCGCATCCTCGCGATCAGCTGGCTGCTCGGCTACTCGGCCGACATGGGCTGCTCCTTCATGCATGGCGTCGATGCCGCCCGGCTGGCGCTGCTCGTCAGCGCCGCCGGCACGCTCGCCGCCGCTGCCCTGTTCCTGCCACTGACCCAGCAATACGGGCTGGCCGGCGCCTGCTTTGCGCTTGGCGGTTCGAATCTGGTCCGCCTTTTGACCGCGCACTGGTTCCTGACGAGGATGATCGCCCATGGCCGACCTTCTGCTGCCTGAGGCCACGAGTCCGGTATCGCTCGCCATGCCGCGCGAAAGCCTCGACATCAGGCATGTCGTGATCGACGACGCCGGCCCGCATCCCTCCGCCGCCAACGGCGTCCACCATGTCGTGCGCAGGATGGTGCGCGAGCAACTCGCCGCCGGCGATCTTGCGAAGATCCTCTTCCTGCGCAGCCCCGACCAGGATGGCGGCGGAGAAGCGGTCGACCTGCCGACGCTGATCCTTCCGCTCGACGGAAAGCGGCTGGCGGGACATGTCTACGGTCTGGCGGAACCGATCATCGAAGCGATGGCGGCGGGCGCCGGCCCAGGCACGGTCTTCCATATCCATACGGCCCGGCAGGTGCTGCTGCCCTCGCTGGCCTCGGCACTATCCCGACGAGGGCTGCGCTTCGGCGTCACCGTGCACGGCCGCTATTCGCATGTCTTCGCGCCGAACGGCTCGATCGCCAACTGGCGAACGGCCGCCTATCTGCGCCTGTTCGAACGACGGGCGCTCGAGCAGGCGCGCTTCGTCCAGGCGGTCTCCGCGGCGGAAGCCCGCATCATCGCCAGGCTCGCCCCGGCCGCGCGCGTTCATGTCGTGCCGAACGCCGCCTATTCCAGCGTGTTCGACGGCATTCCGCGACGGCCCGCCCGCAATGTCGACTTCACCGACTTCCCGGTGTTCGGCTTCTGCGGCCGTTACGAGATCCAGCACAAGGGGCTCGACCTCCTGGTCGAAGGCTTCGCCCTCTACCGCAGGCAAGGCGGCCGCGGGCGGCTCGTCCTGATCGGCACCGGACCGTCGCGGGACGTGCTTGCCGCGATGGCCGCGACATTCGACATCACCGATGCGATCGAGATCCAGGGGCCATGCTTCGGAGAGGAGAAGCACAGGAAGATGGCCGGCTGGCACTTCTTCGTGCAGCCTTCGCGCTTCGATGGTGTCCCGATCGCAGCTCTGGAAGCCGCATTGGCCGGCCTGCCATTGGTGGTCTCTCAAGAGACCGGGCTCGCGGAGCAGGTCGCCAGTGCGAATGCCGGGCTCGTCATGCGCGATCTCACGGCAAACGCCGTCGCGGAAGCCTTCCACAAGGCCGCGCTGCTGTCCGAAGAAAGCTGGCGGAGCATGATGCTCGGGGCCCATGCAATGGCCACGCAGATCGGCGACTGGACGCCGATCTCCGCACAGCTTCGAAAGCTCTATCTCGCGAAATGAGCCGCAGACGGCCCGTCAGACCAGCAGCCTAGGTGGAAGCGCCGATGATCGCATCACCGCCATGCACGATCCCGTTCAACTCCGCGGGCGGCGGCGCCTCGAGATGGTTGACCGCCCAGATCGCGGCCTGCGTCCGGTTCTGGACCCTGATCTTGCGCAGGATCGCCTTGATATGGACCTTGACCGTCGCCTCGCCGATCGCCAGGCGCCGCGCTATCACCTTGTTGGAATCGCCCTGGATCAGGCATTTCAGGATCTGCATTTCACGAGCAGACAGACCTCGACCAGAGTTCGAAGGCGGCGGCGAATACGCGATCACCTCCTTTTCGACCTGAATATCGACACCGTGTTCCTTGCCGATCTCGGTCAGGACATCAGCCGGGAACAGGCTCTCTCCGAGCATGACAAGCTCAAGCGACTTCACAAGCGTCACAAAATTGATCCGCTTGAGGAGATAGCCAGACACGGAAAGTCTGAATGCAAGCTGAACCTGTCTTATGTTATAATTATCCGAAAGCATGACCATTTTTGCTTCCGGGAATAATTTCTTGAAGCTTACAATATTCCTTTCCATCAATTCATAATCATCATTGATACAAACTATGATCAAAGAAATACTGCCAGAATCCTTCCACCTTTCAGAAAAATCATCGAAATCGCTTGCCGAAGCAACGATGTCGAAGCCACGATTGCCAAGTATCTCGCGTACACCTTCAGAAAAGAGAGCGCACCGATCGATAAATGCAGTACTTACCCCACTCATAGAAGGCCCCTTTGTCTACCGCATCTTGTTCTTCGAAGGTATTCATAGGCAGTTATCCTATTGTATAACTATAATAGAATACCCATTCCGATGCGGCATGACAAGCTATCGACAGTCTGCACACGAAAATTTGATTAAAACATTAACGTTTAATTTGCATTGATTAAACCATCTCGAAGGAACAACATTGGAACTGCAGGCAAATACAAACTACAGCTGCGAGCAGGCGCGACCAAAGTCCCAAATCGAACTAAAAACAAATACCAATTTAATTCTAATTAAAAATCCGTGTCTTCGTTTGCATGCTGGAATGAAATGGTAAGAATCTGACATTCGTCAAAGGGAATTTGACATATATTTCAGATTCCGAGCAATCGACATGTGTTACCGAGGAATTTCATCAGCGCCCCTTGCCCCACCTCGAATGGGGTACCTCTTAGGAGCCTGAGCACCACCCGGGAGCCCAGCATCGTCGAAATCGGGAAATCGCCGCGATATCAATATCTTCTGAGCTTACAGCGCGAGAAAAAAATGCGCTACATCCGCTACCCTTCCCATTCACAGGGACTTTCGGGGTAGTTGCACGCCCTGTCGATGCCCCGATCGGCTGCCCCGCGTGCCTTTGCGTTGCCGTTGCTGCACCGCCCATCCAGATCATCAGCAGCTGCTCTGCTCCGGCGCGCCGGAATACCCCTGACCGAGCCGGAGCATGAAGATCGCCTCGGCGGGCGCATCGGCGATTTCGCGGCCATTTCGAGCCCGACATGATCGGTATTGCCGTCAGAAGAGCCGAATTGACAGTGGTGCCGGCAGTCCAGCTTCTGAGGAGCTTATGGACCCACCAGGGCCTGGACGTTCCGGAGCACCGCGACCCCGCAGCGCAATCCCCTGAAATTCCAACGCATCGTATTGCATTGGCCGCACAAGAAGCGCGACCATTAACCAAGTATCTTAGTAATGAAGGGCAGTAGATCGCATGAGCAGATCCATGGGTTCTTTTCGCATCGACGATGCCGTCGCCGTGATCACCGGCGGCGCGCGCGGAATCGGCCTGGCCACGGCCGAGGCGCTCGCCGGTGCTGGAGCACGACCCATCCTGCTCGACCGCGACGGCAATGCCGCAAACCAGGCGGCAGAGGCGCTCGGAGCTGGCGCGTCGGCACGCCAGCTCGACGTCACCCAGGAAGCGGAGGTCGATGCGGTCTTCGAGGCGATCGCCCGCGAGCATGGCCGCATCGACATCCTCGTCAACAATGCCGGCGTCGCGATCAGGCGGCCGACGACAGAGCTTTCGCTCGCCGACTGGCAGCGCGTCGTCGACGTCAACATGACCGGCGTATTCCTGTGTGCCCGGGCTGCCGGCCGCGTGATGACGGCACAGGGCGCGGGTGCGATCGTCAACGTCGCTTCGATCATGGGCCTGTCGGGCGGCGGGCTCTATCCCAACATCTCCTACCAGACGACCAAGGGCGCGGTGGTGAACATGACCCGCGCGCTCGCGGTCGAATGGGCGCGCAACGGCGTGCGCGTCAACGCCGTCGCGCCGACCTGGGTCGAGACCGACTTCATCGCGGCGCTCAAGGACAACCCGGAATTCGTTTCGGCGGTCGAGCGCCTGACGCCGATCGGGCGGCTGGCCCAGCCCGAGGAGGTGGCGAACGCGATCCTCTTCCTCGCCAGTCCGGCAGCCGCGATGATCACCGGCCACGTCCTGCCGGTCGATGGCGGCTTCCTGGCGCAGTGAGGGCTATCCCGCCGCGGCGCGGATGAACTCCCACTGCGCGCGACCTGCCCTAGGCTTCGCAGGTCGACAGCCCGGCATCAGTGGCGGTACGGGCCGGATTGAAGGCACCGGATGCGGCCAGCCGAGTTCACCGAAGATCCCGGCCGTCGTCGCGTGCCGCTCCGTGGCGGTTGGACAGTTGTGCAAGGCCAAGAATGCGGCGCATGCTGTCCTTTGGCTGGCCTCGGACGTTGCCTCTTCCATGCCCGGTGTCGCGCTACCGGCAGATGGCGGCTTGACCGCCCGCCGAGACGAAGGAGCGCTCCGCATGGCCGGACCACTGGACGGTGTCAGGGTCGTCGACCTGAGCACGGTGATTGCCGGCCCCTATGCGACCCAGATGCTGGGCGAGATGGGGGCTGAGATCATCAAGATCGAGCCGCCGGCGGGCGACATCATGCGCGCTCCGGGGCCGGGCCGGTCACCGGGAATGGGCGCCACCTTCCTCAACTGCAACCGCAACAAGCGCAGCCTGATCCTCGACCTGAAGGACCCTGCGGCGCTGGCGGAACTGCTCGGGCTGATCGCCGACGCCGACGTCTTCGTCCACAATATGCGCATGGCGGCGGCCTTGCGTCTCGGCCTCGGCCAGGAAGCGCTGCTCGCCCGCAATCCGCGCCTGATCTACTGCGCCATCGTCGGCTTCGGCCAGGACGGCCCCTATCGGGATCGACCAGCCTATGACGATATCATCCAGGCCGCCGCCGGCTGGGCCGGGCTGCAGGCGCGGGTCGGCGGCGAGCCGCGCTATGCGCCGACGATCGTCGCGGACAAGACCACCGCGCTCTTCGCCGTCGGCGCGATCAATGCCGCGCTCTACCATCGCGCTGGCTCGGGCCGCGGCCAGGCGATCGAGGTGCCGATGTTCGAGGCGATGGTCTCCTTCCTCTCGGTGGAGCATCTCTCCGGCCTGACTTATCGCCCCCCTCTTGGCGAAAGCGGCTATGGTCGCACGCTCTCGCCGAACCGGCGGCCCTACCGGACGCAGGACGGTTACATCGCCGCCATGCCCTATACCGCTGCTCACTGGCGCGCCTTCTTCCGCGCTGCCGGCCGCGACGACTGGGCGGCCGAGGAAGCGCTCGGTTCGGATACGGCCCGGGCCGGGATGATCGACGAGCTCTATGCCCGGCTGGCCTCGTGCTTCGCGACATTGCCGACGGCGGAATGGCTCGCCCTGCTGCAGCCGCTCGACGTGCCGTGTGCGCCGGTCAACAGCATCGAAGATTTGCTCGACGACCCGCATCTGCGTGCCGTCGGCTTCTTCGAGGAAACGAACCATCCGAGCGAGGGCGAGATCATCAGTCCGCGCCACCCCGTCCGCTTTTCCGGCACGCCCTGCACGGCGGGGCTGCCGGCACCGAAGCTCCCCCGGCACCGGAAGAGCTGAATCGCGCCGGGCGCAACCCTGAACGCATTGCGCTTTCCCTGCGCCGCGCAAGCGCCTAGCCTCCCGATGACGAGGCCAGGCGGAAAGGCGACGGACGATGAAGAAGGGATCGGATCTTCTGGTTGCGGCGCTCGAGAACGAGGGCGTCGACCGCATATTCGGCGTGCCGGGCGAAGAGAATCTCGACGTCGTCGAATCCTTGCGGACGTCGAAGATCGAACTGGTGCTGACGCGCCATGAGCAGGCCGCAGCCTTCATGGCGGCGACGCACGGCAGGCTGACAGGCAAGCCCGGGGTCTGCATCGCGACGCTCGGCCCCGGCGCGCTGAACTTCTCGACCGGTGCGGCCTATGCCCATCTCGGCGCCATGCCGATGATCCTGATCACCGGCCAGAAGGCGATCATGACCGCCAAGCAGGCGCGCTTCCAGATCGTCGACGTCGTCGCCTCGATGAAGCCGCTGACCAAGATGACCCGGCAGATCGTCAGCGCTGCCAGCATTCCCTCCGTGGTGCGCGACGCCTTCCGCGTCGCGATGGAGGAGCGGCCGGGGCCGGTGCATCTCGAGCTGCCCGAGGATATCGCGGCGGAGGAGATCGACGATGTCCCGCTGATCCCGGTGCATCCGCTGGAGCGGCCGGTTGCCGATCCCGCGGCGCTCGACCGCGCCGCCGGGATGATTCTCGCCGCCAAGCGCCCGCTCGTGATGATCGGCGCCGCCGGCAATCGCCCGCGGCTGGTCGAGGCGCTCTCGGACTTCGTGCGCCGCGCGCGCCTGCCCTTCTTCAATACCCAGATGGGCAAGGGCGCCGTCACCGGCGGCTCCAATCTCTATATGGGCACCGCCGCCCTCTCGGAGGGCGATTATGTCCACCGCGCCGTCGAGCAGGCCGACCTCATCATCTCGATCGGCCATGACACGGTCGAGAAGCCGCCCTTCCTGATGAAGAGCGCCGGCGGCTCGAAGGTGATCCATATCGGCTACCAGTCGGCCACGGTCGAGCAGGTCTACCATCCCGACGCGGAGGTCATCGGCGACATCGGCGCGAGCGTCACCGCGCTCGCCGACAGGCTGGGCGGCAAGCTCGACGCCGATCCGCACCTGCTGGAGCTGCGCCAGAAGATCCTGGCGCGGATCAACGACCGCGCCGAGGAAGACCGCTTCCCGCCGACGCCGCAGCGCATCGTGCACGACATCCGCAAGGTGATGCCGGAGGACGGCATCGTCTGCCTCGACAACGGCATGTACAAGATCTGGTTCGCGCGGAACTACCGCACCCATGTCGCCAACACGCTGCTGCTCGACAATGCCCTGGCGACGATGGGGGCCGGCCTGCCCTCGGCGGTGATGGCGGCGATGCTCTACCCCGGCCGCCGGGTGATGGCGGTCTGCGGCGATGGCGGCTTCATGATGAACTCGCAGGAGATGGAGACGGCCGTCCGCTTGCGCCTCAACCTCGTCGTGGTGATCCTGAACGACAGCGCCTATGGCATGATCCGCTGGAAGCAGGCGGTCGACGGCTTCCCGGATTACGGGATGAGCTTCGGCAACCCCGATTTCGTCCGCTATGCGCAGGCCTATGGCGCCAAGGGCTCGCGCGTCGGCGCGGTCGAAGACCTCGTACCCGCACTGGAAGCGGCCTTCGCCGGCGGCGGCGTCCATCTCGTCGAGGTGCCGATCGACTATTCGGAGAACACCCGCGTCCTGGTCGAGGAACTGCGCAACCGTTCGCCGGATGTCGAGTTGGCTTGAAGGCACACGATCAGGCTCCGCGCGAGATCTGGCTGTCATTCCGGCCGGAGCGCCGAGATCCATCATAGAGTGCTGTTCTCTACGATGGATTCCGGAGCTGCACTGTTTCGCAGCTTGTCCGGAACAACGGGACGTACGGAGCGGCAACGCACAATATCAGAGCCGCGAAGGAGACCGAGATGCTGCAGGTGGTTCAGGCTTATGATCGCGCGCCCATCGAGGAGATCGCGACCGACGACGCGGCCGCGCTCGAGGCCAAGCTCCAGGCCGCCGAGAAGGTGTTCCGGGATCGCGATGGCTGGCTGAAGCCGCATGAGCGGATGGCGATCCTGCGCCGGCTAGCCGGCCTGCTGGACGGCAAACGCGATCATTTCGCCCGTCAGATCGCCCGCGAGGGCGGCAAGCCGCTCACCGATGCCATCGTCGAGACGACCCGCGCCATCGACGGCATCCACAACGCTGTCGAAGAGCTGCGCAACTTCGCCGGCCGTGAAATCCCGATGGGGCTGTCGCCGGCGGCGGCCAATCGCTGGGCCTTCACCACCAAGGAGCCGATCGGTATCGTCGCGGCGATCTCGGCCTTCAACCACCCGCTCAACCTGATCGTGCACCAGGTCGTCCCGGCGATCGCCACCGGCTGCCCGGTGATCGTCAAGCCGGCCGGCACGACGCCGCTCTCCTGCCGGGATTTCGTCGCCCTGGTGCACGAGGCCGGGCTCCCCCAGGCCTGGTGCCAGAGCTTCATTCCCGAAAGCACGGAGCTGGCGGAAAAGCTCGCCACCGACCCGCGCATCGCCTTCCTCAGCTTTATCGGCTCGGCCAAGGTCGGCTGGTACCTGCATTCGAAGCTCGCGCACGGTGCCCGCTCGGCGCTGGAGCATGGCGGGGCCGCGCCGGCGATCGTCGACCGCAGCGCCGATCTCGACAGGATCATCGAGCCGCTGGTGAAGGGCGGCTACTACCATGCAGGCCAGGTCTGCGTGTCGACGCAGCGCATCTTCGTCCACCGCGAGATCATCGATGCTTTCACCGAGCGGCTGGTCGCACGCGTCAAGGCGCTGCGTACCGGCGACCCCGTGCTGAAGGACACCGAAGTCGGGCCATTGATCCAGCCGCGCGAAGCGGATCGCGTCGCCGCCTGGATCGACGAGGCCGTCAAGGGCGGCGCGAAGCTCGCGACCGGCGGCAAGCGGCTCTCGGAGACGACGCTGGAGCCGACCGTGCTGCTCGACCCCACCGTCGATGCCAAGGTCTCGCAGCTCGAGATCTTCGGGCCGGTGGTCGGCATCTATCCCTATGAGAAGCTCGACGACGCCATCGCACAGGCGAACGCGCTGCCCGTCGCCTTTCAGGCGAGCATCTTCGCTCAGGACATCGACGTCGCGCTGCGCGCCGCCGAGCGGCTCGACGCCTCGGCGGTGATGGTCAACGACCCCACCACTTTCCGCACCGACTGGATGCCTTTCGCCGGGCGGCGCGAGTCCGGCTACGGCACCGGCGGCATCCCCTACACCATGCGCGACATGACGCAGGAGAAGATGATCCTGCTCAACCGGCGCTGAGCGAGAGCCGTCGCGCCCCTCCAGCGGCGGCAGCCGGCCGCCTTCCAGACCTTCGTCTCGATCCAGCGGGAGCAGCATGCAGTTCCATCTCGACGGATTCCGCCCCGGAGACCCGGCAGTCGCGCCGGCCTCCGCACAGGCATTGCTGCCCACGGACGCCCTCCCCGCTGAAGTCGACGTCCTGATCGTCGGCTGCGGCCCCGCCGGCCTGACCCTCGCGGCGCAGCTCGCCGCCTTCCCCGAGATCCGGACCTGCATCGTCGACCAGAAGGACGGCCCGCTGCTGATGGGCCAGGCCGACGGCATTGCCTGCCGCACGATCGAGATGTTCCACGCCTTCGGCTTTGCCGAGCGCGTGCTGAAGGAAGCCTACTGGGTCAACGAAACGGTGTTCTGGAAGCCGGACGGGGCCAAGCGGGAGAACATCGCCCGGCACGGCCGGGTCCAGGACGTCGAGGACGGGCTGTCGGAGTTCCCCCATGTCATCCTGAGCCAGGCGCGGGTGCATGATTTCTACCTGGAAACCATGCGCAATGCGCCAGGTCGGCTCGAGCCGCATTATTCCCGACGCCTGCTCGCCCTGACGACAGAGCCGGGCACCGGTGCTTCACATCCGGTCACGGCGCGGCTGGAGCGGCTGGACCCCGCCCATGCCGGCAAGGTCGAGACGATCAAAGCGCGCTATGTCGTCGGCTGCGACGGGGCACGCAGCATCGTGCGGAAATCGATCGGGCGCGCCCTGCATGGCGATGCCGCCAATCAGGCCTGGGGCGTGATGGACGTGCTGGCGGTGACCGATTTCCCGGACATCCGCCTGAAAGCCCTGATCCAGTCGGCGAGCGAAGGCACGATCGTGCTCATCCCGCGCGAGGGTGGCTACCTCGTGCGCATCTATGTCGAGCTCGACAAGCTGAGGGCGGACGAGCGTGTCGGCAGCCGCAACATCACCGTCGACTACCTGATCGCGGCGGTGCAGCGCATCCTGAACCCCTACACGATCACGGTGAAGGAGGTCGCCTGGTGGTCGGTCTACGAGATCGGCCAGCGGCTCTGCGACAGGTTCGACGATTTGCCGGATGCGGAAGCCGGCGAGCGGTTGCCCCGGATCTTCATCGCCGGGGATGCCTGCCACACGCACAGCCCCAAGGCGGGGCAAGGCATGAACGTCTCGATGCAGGACAGCTTCAACCTGGGCTGGAAGCTGGCGGCGGTCTTGCTGGGCCGCTGCGCTCCGGAACTGCTGCACAGCTACTCGGCCGAGCGCCAGGCCATCGCCGGCGAGCTGATCGCCTTCGACCGGGAGTGGGCGGCCCTGCTCAGCGCGCCGCTGAAGGCCGCTGGCGATCCGCAGGGCGCAGGCGTCGACCCCGCCGAGGTGCAGGACTACTTCGTCCGGCACGGGCGCTACACCGCCGGGACGGCGACGCGCTATGCGCCATCGCTGCTGACCGGCGAGGCCTCGTTCCAGCATCTCGCCAAGGGCTTCTTGGTCGGCACGCGCTTCCACTCGGCGCCGGTCATTCGCCTTGCCGACGCCAAACCGGTCTATCTCGGCCATGCCGGCAAGGCCGATGGCCGCTGGCGACTTTTCGCCTTCGGAGGAACCGAAGACCGGGCGACGCATGAAGGCCCGATCGGCGCACTCTGCGAGTTCCTCGCGCGATCGGAGCGCTCGCCGGTCCGCCGCTACACGCGCGACGAAGAGGACATCGACGCAGTGTTCGACCTGCGCGCCGTGCTCCAGCAAGGCCACGGCGAACTCGACATCGGACAGGTGCACCCGCTGCTGCTGCCCCGAAAGGGTCACCACGGCCTGCGCGACTATGAGAAGGTCTTCTGTCCCGACCTTTCCGGCAGCAAGGATATCTTCGCGCTGCGCGGCATCGACCGGCAAGCCGGCTGCCTGGTCATCGTCCGGCCGGACCAGTATGTCGCGCAGGTGCTGCCGCTGGAGGCGCATGACGAGCTCGGCGCCTTCTTCGCCCGCTTCATGCTGCCGCAGAGGTGAAGCGGGCCGGCACTTCCTCTTCCAGGGAACGTGGATGCCGCCAGCAGCCCGCTGGCGACTTTCCGGGGACTGAAGCCGTCCTTTGACTGCTGTACCGCGCGGGCTGTCAGCGGATCGGCGGCGCGTAGTGCAGGCCGCCATCCTTCCATGAGGCGTTGATGCCGCGCTTGATCTTCAGCGGGCTGTCCTTGCCGATGTTGCGCTCGAAGACCTCGGCATAGGAGCCGACCTTGAGGACGATATTGTAGGCCCACTCATTCGGAAGGCCGAGCGCGGCGCCGAGCTTTCCTTCCTTGCCGACGAGGCGGAGGATGTTCGGATTGGCCGTGGTGCTCGCGGTCTCGGCGATGTTGGCCGATGTCAGGCCGAACTCCTCGGCGGCATGCAGGACATAGGCGGCCCATTTGACGACGTTGTACCATTGGTCGTCGCCCTGGCGGACGGAAAGGCCGAGCGGCTCCTTGGACAGCGTCTCGTTCAGGATGGTGTGCTTCTCGGGCTCCGTCAGCTTGGTCCGGAAGGCGTAGAGCACCGAGCGGTCGGAGCTGAACGCATCGCATCGGCCGGC
>JAEXUU010000280.1 GCA_023452965.1 Pseudomonadota bacterium
GGATTCCACTCGAGGGAGCCGCGTCCCTCACCGATCTGCAGGAGATCACGGTGGTCGTCCACGAGCGCACCCCCTTCAGTGAACGCGGCCTGCGCGACGCCAGCATCGACGCCGTCATCGCCCAGGATCCGGGCCACGCGGTGCGCAGCGCCATCCGCATCATGCGCGCGCGGACCGATTTTCGCGAACCGCACGCCGCTCAGGACAAGATCAGGATAGAGGTCCTCCTCAAGGAGAACCTTTAAGCCACCGCGTGGCGCATACATCTTTGACGTGCGCACCCCAAGCGATCGGGCGCAACGCCAGATCGCGATAGCGCCGCCGCCGCGCGCGCATTCCCTACGCAGTCGACGACAACCCTCGCTCGACGCGATCGAAGACAGGACGAGACTGCTAAAGAATGTAGGTGGACGCTGTGATCAGGCGCGCGCGTTGGCGCGCACCGTCTCCGGCTGCGCGGGCGGTTGCCGGCTGGCGCTGCCGCCATAATTCACCAGCATCTGCATGGCTTTCTCTATGCCCGCGGGACTGTTCGGGTCGGTGTCGTTGGCGCGACACCATTCCTCGTGCTGCTGTTTGATGACGTCCATGTCGGCGGTAGAGAATGTGCCGGGCATCGTCGCCCTCCCTTTAATAATCACACCAAAGAGAAAACTATCACAACGGCGGAAAGAGGCTCCCCGCACAACTGGGGGGTTTGCGCCCTCGAACAGCAAATTCCTTTGCACAGGTGCCTGCGACGCAGAGCCATGACTGGCACCGGAACGTTGCGCGCCGAGGCAAACTTGACACGATCGGCGGCATCGCGTCAGCATGAGCGCTACTCAGAGCCACGACCTGGGAAGGCTCGCAGCTCGGCGGACGTCCGAGCAAACGCGTTCCGGCCCAGTCGCGACAAAGGGAGGGAAAAGATGGGTTATGATTGGAGCGGCTCACGCGAACGGCGAATGAAGGTTGCACGCTTCAGTGCGGCGCTGACACTGGCCGCAATGTTCGTAACCGTGGCGGCGCAGGTCGTGACGAGAGCAATCTGAGCCCGACCTCTTCGTTATGATGAGGACGAAGACGCCCTCATCCGGGCGTCGACCTCCCGCGCCACACCATGGGGTGCCGGAAGAACCGAACCCCGGCTCCCATGGACAGCAAAAGGCAAGTCTCGGCCGCCAGCGGCCACCTCTCCGGACATGTTCGAGCATGCTCGACAGCGAACGGGAGATCTTGGCGGCGCGAGCATGAAGGGCAAATGACGACGACCATCAAATCCAGCGAGACACAGCCCGAGCGTCTCAAGATCGGCTTCGTTCTGGCGCGGTCCTTCACCCTCTCCGCATTCGCACTGTTCATCGACACGCTGCGGCTCGCGAGCGACGAGCTCGACAAGTCAGGCCGCATCCGCGCGGACTGGCAGGTCCTGGGCAACACGCGGCATCTCATCGCCTCCAGCTGCGGCGTGCAGGTGGCGCCGACATCCGACCTCGTCGATCCCGCCGGGTTCAACTACATCGTCGTGGTCGGCGGCCTGCTCAACAGTAAGCAGCCGATCGACGGCGCCACGATCCGCTTCCTCCAGAAGGCGGCGGCGCGCAAGGTGCCTCTGATCGGCCTCTGCACCGGGACCTTCGTGCTTGCCGAAGCGGGTCTGATGACCGGCCACACGGTTTGCGTGAGCTGGCTTCATTATCAGGCGTTCCGCGAACGTTTCCCCGATCTCAAGGTTCGCTCGGACCGTCTCTTCAATCTCGACCGCACCCGCGGGTCCTGCGCGGGCGGCAGCAGTGCCGCCGACATGGCAGCCCATATCGTGCGCCTGCACATCAGCAAGGAAGCCGAGCGGAATGCGCTCGAGGTGCTGCAGATCGACAAGGCGCGCTCGCATCTTCATGTCCAGCCGAGAAAGCCGCTGGCGATCGAGAGCAACGACCCGCGCCTGAACGCCGCCCTCATCATCATGGAGCAGCACACGGACAACACGCTGTCGATCCCGGAACTGGCCGCATCCGTCGGCCTGTCCCGACGGCAGCTCGAACGCCTGTTCATGGACAAGGCGAAGATGTCGCCAGCGCTCGTCTATCGGAAGTTTCGGCTGGAACGCGCCAAACATCTGCTGACGCAGACGAAGGCACCGCTGATCGACATCGCGCTCGAAGTCGGTTTCGAGAACGCCGGCCACTTCTCGCGAATTTTTGCGAAGACCTACGGTCAATCACCGAGCAAGTTCAGGGCCACGCTTTCGGCGTGACCCGTCCCAGGCGGCCCGGCTGGCACACTGGCCATAGCCGCCGCCGTCGGCTCGCCGGTTTCCTCAGGCCTGACCGCTACCCGCTGTCGCGGCTTCCCTGACGGCGAGTTCCGCCATGGCGAGCGCCGCCTCCCGCGTCGCTGCCGCCGCGATGAAGCGGCCATTGTGGCAGAACCGCGCGCCGGCCACGCCGCAAGCCGCCTCCAGTTCACCGTTCGTCAGGCCGGCCCAGGCAGCCGGGAGATCGGCGCGCAGCTCGAACCCTTCGTCGGCCTTGCGAATGCCCGTCAGGCACCAATCGTTCTCGCGCGGATGAACGACGAACAGCAGGTGGTCGGCGCCAGCCTTCACGATCGCCGGGCGGAAAGGCATGCCCCGCGGCAGTTCGAGCACGCGGCTCTCACCGGCAAGGGCGATCTGCGCAAGCACGAGCGCCTCGGCCCGAAGCTTTGCAGCGCGCTGCGACACGCCAGCCTCGACGAAGGCGCGCGCGATCGAAAGGGCCTGATGGAAGCTGCGATCCTCGGCCTCCTGGCCGCCTTCGTCGAAGACAGGCTTCAAGGTCTCCAGCAGCGCCGACAGCGTCAGCCCCGCCAAAGGCCCGGCAACAGAGGGATCGAGCGCACCGTTGTCGACCAGATCGATCGGCAGCACGAACCGCGCATCAAAGGCGGCATGAACCGCCTCTACATGGGCCTCGGGCACACCGAACGCTGCCAGATAGGGACGGCCGTAATGCTTCCAAATCAGGCCGAACGAACTGTAGGGCTGGCTATCCTCTCGCACCGGCGCCCCTCGCTGATGGTGGTCGAACAGCCCAGCTTCGGCATCATACTGGCCGCCGACATCGTAGATGATACGGTCCGTCCCCGGCTTCAGCCATTCCGGCGCCCGGGTGCGAACGAGGCGAGCCTCGGGGAAAAGCCGCGTAAGAATGACGCTGGAAAGCAGTTCGTCGGCGTGGAAACCACCGGAATGGGTAACGAGAAAGTCTGGGATCATTCCGAATGGCCTTATGGTTCGTGACGCGTGTGTGCGGCACGACATAGCCATTGCCTGCGGTGACCTCAACCCGTCATCGCGCCTTCGTCGCAGTGTTCTGTTCTCAACGCTCCCAAATCCGGCGCGAGATGTCGCGCCGCTTCTGACATTGCCCCACATGTTCACGACCCGACGACATCACCGCCGTCAGATCCGCGACCTT
>JAEXUU010000331.1 GCA_023452965.1 Pseudomonadota bacterium
ACTATGGAGTATATCGGCGCTCATTACTTCAAGCGCCTGACCATGATCGAGAGCCTGTTCGGCGACACGCCGCACCATCTGCGCCGGGTCGCGGCGGCTGACGGGCTGGTGGCCTGAGCCGGGTTCAGCGTCCCTCGGCAGCAAAGCCGAGCGGGATCGCGCTGGTCGATTTCAGTTCCTCCATCGCGAACATCGAGGTGACGTCGCTGAGGTCGATGCGCGAGATCAGCTTCTTGTAGAGCGCGTCATAGGCGGCGATGTCGGAGACATAGGCCTTGAGCAGATAGTCGATCTCGCCGCTCATCCGGTAGAAGTCGACGATCTCCGGCAGATCGTGCACCGCCGTGTGGAAGCGCTCCAGCCATTCCATCGAATGCCTGGAGGTCTTGACCGCGATGAAGACGGTGACGCCGGCGCTGAGCTTGTCGCGGTCGAGCAGCGCAACCCGGCGCCGGATATAGCCGGCGGCTTCGAGCTTCTGGATGCGCCGCCAGCAGGGCGTCGAGGAAAGCCCCACGGCTTCGGCGATGTCGGCCAGCGGCAGGCTCGCATCCGCCTGCAGCAGCGCAAGGATGCGCAGATCGAAGCTGTCGAGCTTGGCCAAGGGGCTTCTCCGAGGCTGGAATGAAAAGTGTCTGAAATTACCTGTGTGAGAATCTGATGCTCGTTGCAATTTGATTGTTGGTATCAGTTTTCAATTTTCATGGATTTTGGCGTCAGGTAGCAAATCCTTCCCCATGAGCCCGACCTATCATGCCCCGGCGTTCGAGACCGGGGAGATCAGGACATGCAGGGTTACCTCAGCGAGGAGCGGCGCGGGGCGGTGCTACGCGATCTGCGGACCCATGAGGGCACCTGTTCGCGCGACTATCTGGCGGCGGCGCGCAATGTCCTGCGCGAGCTTGTCGCCATCCCCGATCTGGTCCAGCGCCTGCCGCTGCTGCGCAAGCCCGGCGGCTATGCCCGCAACCTTCTCGCCGGCAACGACGCCGTCAGCGTCTGGGCGATGGTCTGGGCCGAGGGCGCGACGACCTCGATCCATGATCATCACTGTTCCTGCTGCTTCGGCGTCGTCTCCGGCACGGTGTCGGAAACCTGGTATCGCGCCGTCGACACGGCCCGTGCGGTGCCGACCGAGGAACATGACCGGCAGGCCGGCTATGTCGCCTGCATGCTGCCGACCGGCCCGAACATCCACCGCATGCAGAATCGCGGGCGGGGCGAGGCGATCTCGATCCACATCTACGGTTTCGACCACGAGGCGCACAGCTCCTCGATCGAGACAGAATACACCGCTGTCGCCGGCTGAAGGGCCGCCGGCGCCGAGGGTCAGTCCAGCCAGCTCGTAAAGCCTTCGACCGGTTCGCGCTCCGGCACCAGCCGGTTGGCGGGGGCGTCGGGATCGGCCTTGCCCAAGGCGATGCCGCAGACCACGACCTCGCTCTCGGGGATCGCGAGTTCACGCCGCACCACCGGGTGGAAGCGCGCGAAGATCGCCTGTGGGCAGGAATCGAGGCCATGCGCCTGCGCCGCGATCAGGAAGGTTTGCACGAACATGCCGAGGTCGAGCCAGGAGCCGATCTCCAGGTCGCGGTCGATCGTCACCATCAGCGCCACCGGCGCCCCGAAGAAGCGCAGATTGGCCTGGGTTTGGCGCTTCATGCCTTCATGATCGCCGCGGACCACGCCGAGCAGCGAGTAGAGGTCCCAGCCGACCTTGCGGCGGCGCGAGAGATAGGGCTCGCGGAAGGTCTGGGGATAGTAGCGGTATTCTTCCTCGATCGGCAGATCGGGGGAATCCAGCGCCGCGATCAGCCCCTGTTCCAGCCGGGCGCGCGCTTGCGGGCCGAGCACGCGCACGCGCCAGGGCTGCATGTTGGTGCCGCTCGGCGAGCAGGCGGCAAGCTCGAGCAGGCGATGGACCAGCGCCGGATCGACGGGATCGGGCAGGAAGGCGCGAATGGCGCGGCGGCTCTCGATGGCGCGTTCGACAGTCGCAGCGTCGGTCATGCAGCGTCCTCGACTTGCTGTCCTCAGCCCGCTTTGCGGGCCGCGACGAAATCCTCATGTTCGCGCAGGAGATCGCCGGCGAGCGCCTTGGCGATCAGCTTGCGGGTGTTCTCCAGCCCGTAGATCGCCGCGAAGGAGCCGAAGCGCGGACCCTGCTCCTCGCCGAACAGCACCTGATAGATCGCCTTCCACCATTCGCCGGTGACGGCGGGGCGCTCGGGCGTCGCGCTCTTGGCCTGGAAGTTCTGGTAGCGCGGGATGGTGCGGGCGATGTCGAGAGCCGTGTCCTGCACGGTTGCGGCCGAGGCGTCGGCCGGCAGGGCGGCGAGCGCGTCGGATAGCGCGGCGAAGGCCTCGCGCTCGACATCGTCAGGCAGACGGTAATGCTTCGCCGGCTTAACGAAGTCGCGGAAATAGGCGATGGCGTAGCCGACGAGCGCATCGAGGCGCGGATGGGTCTGCGCCGAGACATCCGGCGCATAGCGCTGCAGGAAGGCCC
>JAEXUU010000380.1 GCA_023452965.1 Pseudomonadota bacterium
CGAGCGGGCGCGCACGCGAAAATCGAGATAGCGCCCGACGAGCAGGACGAAGAGCAGCATGGTCGCGCTGTCGAAATAGACGTGCGCGCCGTGGCGCATGAGCTCCATCATGCTGATCGCGGTCGCCAGGATCAGCGCGGCGGCGATCGGCATGTCGATATTGGTCCGCCCCGCCCTGAGCGCACCGAAGGCGGAGCGGAAGAAGGGACGTCCGGCGATGGCCAGCGCCGGAACAGCGACGAGTGCCGAGAGCCAGTTGAAGAAGGCCTGGGTGCTCGCCGGCATGTCCTGCGCCTGGCCGGCCCAGACCGCCCAGGCGAGCATCATGACGTTCGAGGAGGCGAAGCCCGCAATGGCGAGGCAGCGCAGCAGCTCGCGGCCGGTCCGGTCCTGAGAGGCGCCGATCGAGCCGGCGTCATAGGGCGCGATCGCGTAGCCGAGGCCGCGAACCGTCTCGCCGATCACCTCGGCATGATCGGGACCGCCGACCCATTCCACCGAAAGCCGTCGCAAGGTCAGGTTGACCCGCGCCCGAGTGACCGCGGGATCCTTCGCCAGACGCGTCTCGATCTTTCTGATGCAGTTGGCGCAATGCACGCCTTCGACGAGGAGCTCCAATTGCTGCGCGCGGCCCGACGCCGGCGCGACGAACGCCGAGAGGAGCGCGGGCGGCAGCGAAGCCGGCAAGGCAGAGGCTGTGATGTTCGGCCCGGTGGTCATGGCCGAACATGCACCTCGTCGATGACTGTGAGGGCCTTCCCGTCGCGCTCGACCCTGACCCTGACGAACCAGCGCCCCGCCAGCGGGACGACGAGATCCGTGAGGTATTCACCAGCGGGCTGCCGGACGAACCGAACGGTCAGGATCTGCGGGAAGCGCGTCATCCGCTCGGCGGTCGCGCGAACCTCGTCGGCGACGAGCGCCTGCCCATCGGCATCGCGAAGCTGCAGCGTCAGCCTGCCACTGAGTCCCTGCCCCTGCTCGAAGGCCATCGCAGCTGTCCAGCCGAGACGCCGCGCCGTGTCGCGCTGCGCTGCGAGCTCCTCCTCGTTCAATCCAATGCTGTAGGCATCGTCCGTCACCACGCCGGTGAAGCTCCGGTTCGCCAGGGTCACGAACCAGATTTCGAGCGCGGCGAGGCAGACGAAGAACAGGATGAAGCAGCCGGGTATCCAGAGATCCTTCCGGCGGGCGGTGGCCGAGTTTCCGGTCATCGCGCCGGCCCCCAGAAATAGGTCTCGACTTCGCCGAGGGTTGCACCGCTCTCGGCGTCGCTGACGATGACGCGGATGTTGGCGCGCCCCTTGGGCGCCTGTCCGGGCGCAGCCGTGATGAAGAGGCGGTCGCTGATCCGGCGGTTGCCGGGCATGGCAAGCGCGACGGTTTCCTGGCCAGCCTCCTCGGTCGCGAAGCGCAAACTCGCGCCGTCCAGCCCCTCCGCACGGATCACGACACGGTCGAGATGCGGCAGGCGATGGGCGAGCCGGAAACTGAAATCGTTGCGGACCGAGCCGTCCGAGAGCTGGACGAAGGGCTGGCCGCGCTGCGGCTCGACATCGAGCAGCACGCTTTCCATCCGCGTGATGCCGACCGCCATCGAGCCGAAAGCCAGCAGACACAGCATCGCATAGAGCAAGGTCTTGGGCCTGACGATCTGCACCTTCGCCTGCTTGAAGGAGCCGGCGCGGTCGGAGCCCTCGACATCGAAGCGAATCAGCCCGACCGGGCGCTCGATCCTGGTCATCACCTCATCGCAGGCGTCGACGCAGAGGCCGCAGCCGATGCAGCCCATCTGCAGGCCGTCGCGAATGTCGACGCCCGTCGGGCAGACATTGACGCAGCGCAGGCAGTCGATGCAGTCGCCGCGGCCCGTATCGAAGGAGCTGGCCTCCCGGATCAGAGCGGTGAGATCGCTGAGCTCCGGGCGCAGCGGCGCACGCTTCTTGCCGCGCGGTTCGCCGCGCCAGCGCTGATAGGTGACGACGAGGCTTTCCTTGTCGAGCAGCGCCGCCTGGAAACGCGGCCACGGGCACATGTGCAGGCAGATGCGCTCCTTGGCGTAGGCGGCAAACAGCCAGGTGGTGAGCGACAGGATGCCGATCGCAAGGTAGGCGCCGAGCGGCGCCGTGCCGGTCACCAGCGCCAGCGGAAAGCTCGGCGCGTCGTTGAAGAATGCGGCGAAGCCGAACGCCGTCAGCACCGCCAGGGCGATCTGTGCCACCGGCTTGGCGATATTCGACAGCAGCGTGCCCTTGCCGAAGAGCCGCTCACAGAAGCGCTCGACCGTGAAGAACAGGTCGGTCCAGACCGTCTGCGGGCAGGTGAAGCCGCACCAGACGCGGCCGGCGATGGCCGTCGCGCCGAACAGGCCGAAGGCGCCGAGCACCAGAGCCCCGACCGCTATCGGCAGGTCCTGTGGCCAGAATTCGAGCCCGAAGACGAAGAGCCGCCTGCCGGGCAGATCGAACAACACGGCCTGATCCGGCAGCGACGGGCCGCGATCCCAGCGGATCCACGGCGTGATGAAGTAGAAGGCCAGCAGCGCCCAGGCGATTGCCGTCTTGATCGTGCGGTAGCGACCACGCACCGTCTGCGGGATCGGCAGCCGCGCCGGCCGGCGCTGGGATACCGTGTCGATGACGGTCGTGGTCGCCATCACTTTTCCCCGCCGCCGAGGGTGTGGACATAGACGGTGAGCATCCGGATGGTCGCCTCGTCGAGGCGGCTCTGCCAGGCCGGCATCTGCCCCATCTTCGGATTGGCGATCTGGCGGATCACCGCCTCGCGGCTGCTGCCGTAGAGCCAGATCGCATCGTCGAGACGGGGAGCGCCGGCATCGCGGCTCCCCTCGCCCCTCGCGCCGTGGCAGGCAGCGCAATTGGTCTCGTAGAGCGCGGCGCCGGGCAGGCTCGCCCGGGCGGCGTCGCGCGAACGATCCGACAGGCTCAGTACGAAATCGGCGGTCGCCGCGATCTCCTCCGGCTTCAGGATCTCGCCGAAGGCCGGCATCGCGCTGAGGCGCGTCTCGTCGCCCCCGTCACGAATGCCGTGGCGGATCGTGGCCTGGATATCGGTGATCTTGCCGCCCCAGAGCCAGTCATCGTCGATCAGCGACGGGAACTGGCCGATCTGCCCGCCCGCGCCGACACCGTGGCAGCCGGCGCAGTTCTCGTTGAAGGCCGCCTGCCCGCCGGCGACCGCGAAGCGGCGCAGCTCCTCGTTGGCCTCGATCTTCTCGAGCGGGGTGGCGAGGATCTGCGTGCGCCAGCTGGACTGCTGGTCGCGCGCGCGCTCCGTCGCCTGGCCGAGTTCCTTCGCGCTCGACCAGCCGAGGAGCCCGCGCGCATGGTCCTTCGTCGTCGCGAAGGACGGGTAGAGCACGAGGTAACCGATCGAGAAGATCCAGGTGACCACGAAGGTGATCAGCCACCAGTTCGGGATCGGGGTCCGGAGTTCCTTGATGCCGTCCCATTCATGGCCGGTGGTGAGCTGGCCGGTCAGCGGGTCGCGTTCCTGCTCGCTCATTGCTCGCCTCCCTTCCCTTCAAACGGAATCCGGGCATGGCGCTCCATGCGGGCCCGGGCGGATGGGCGGTACGAGAGCCACACGATCGCGACGAAGAAGAGCGTGGCGACGACGAGCCAGGCATTGAGCAGCAGGCTGATCAGGGATTGGGACATGGGCTATTCCTTCTTCCCGTCGACGCGGACCTTCGAGAAGTCGACCATGGTGCCGAGCACCTGCAGGTAGGCGATCAGCGCATCCATCTCGGTGATGCGCCCGGGCTGGCCGTCAAAATCGCCGATCCTTGCGCCGGGGTAGCGGGCGAGCAGCGCCTCGGTCTTCTCGCCCGTAGCCTGCGCGCGGACATCGTCGGCGGCGCTCAGGATCGCGACGCCGTCATAGGGCACGCCGACCTTGCTCAGCGCCTGCAGATGCTCGCCGATATCGTCGAACTTCAGCTCGCGCTGCTGCAGGAACGGGTAAGCCGGCATGATCGACACCGGCACGACGTCGCGCGGGTTGATCATGTGCGCGACATGCCAGGCGTTCGAGTACTTGCCGCCGAGGCGCGCGAGATCCGGACCGGTGCGCTTCGACCCCCAGAGGAAGGGGTGGTCGTACATGCTCTCGGCGGCGATCGAGTAATGCCCGTAGCGCTCGACCTCGTCCCGGAACGGCCGCACCTGCTGGCTGTGGCAGGTGTAGCAGCCCTCCCTGGTGTAGATGTTCCGACCGATCTGCTCGAGCGGCGTATAGGGTCGCACGCCCTCGACCGGCTTGATCGTCTCGTCGAGACGGAACAGCGGCACGACCTCGACCAGGCCGCCGATCGCGACGACCAGGAAGCTCAGGACGAACAGCAGCAGCGTCGAGCGTTCGATCGTCCCGTGATTGACGCGTTCTTCGGATGATTTCGCCATGGCGATACAAGGCCTCTCGGCTCGAATTCGTTGAGGGGACTAGCCCTTGGAAGCAAAGGCGGCCTGGAGCGCCGGTTCGGTCCCGCTCCGCTCCGGCGGCGCGGGCTCCTTTCGCCCTGCCCTGGAGGAGCGGATGGTCATGAAGACGTTGACCGTCATCAGCACCGCACCGATCAGGTAGAGCAGCCCGCCGAGCGCGCGCACGAGATAATAGGGGTGCAGCATCGCGACGCTGTCGGCGAAGGAGTACTGGAG
>JAEXUU010000382.1 GCA_023452965.1 Pseudomonadota bacterium
CGGTTGCTCTGCTGTCCTTCGCGCAGGAGATGTCGATGCGAACTCAATCCATGGCCGCGGGCGCGCTGCTCGCTCTTGCTCTCGCGATCGGTCCGGCTGTCGCCGCGCCTCCTTCGAACGCCAAGCCCCTGTCCCAGATCGTCGCCGGCATCGAGGCCGTCAGCGGCTTTGCGAGCATCAAGGAGGTGGATTGGGACAGCAACGGCTATTGGGAGATCGAGTACTTCAAGACCGACGGCTCGAAGGTCGAGGTCAAGATCGACCCCGTGACCGGTTCGCCGCGGAGATGACCGGCTGAGCGCCGGTCGCCAAATTTCTCTGCAAATAAGGGGCGGCTGGCGCCCCGGCGCACGCTCTCGAAGGACCGGGTTCCGATCCTTCCCGATTGCCTGCGCGCTCGGGGACGAAGCTACCGCGGCACGACCTTGCGGTAGATGTGCCAGCTCGCATGGCCGAGGATCGGCATCACCACCATCAGCCCGACCAGCACCGGCAAGGTGCCGAGCACCAGCAGCGCGGTGATCGTCAGGCCCCAGCACATCATTGCGCGCGGGCTCGCCTCGACCGCCGCGATAGAAGTCCGCACCGCCGTGCCGACGTCGACGTGCCGGTCCAGCATCAGCGGGAACGAGATCACGGTCAGCGAGAAGGCCGCGATGGCGAAGAGCAGGCCGAGCGCATTGCCGACGATGATCAGCGTCCAGCCGTTCACGGTGGTGAAGAGCGGCACCAGGAAGCTCTCGGCCGAGGTCAGCGGCACGCTGCCCATCAGCCAGCGATAGAGCACCCAGGCGCTCAGCAGCCAGGCGATGAACAGCCCGGTCAGCGCTCCGCCGAGCGTCGCGATCGGCCGGATCGCCGGGGATTTCAGCACGGCGAAGGCATGCAGCCAGGAGGAGTTGATGTGGAGCTCGCGGCGGCGGCTGATCTCGTAGAGGCCGACGGCGGCGAAGGGCCCGAGCAGCGCGAAACCGCCGAGCAGCGGGAAAAGCAGCGGGAAGATGTTGTAGCTGACCGTCAGCTGGGCGATCACGATGCCCGCCACCGGGTAGATCAGCGCAATGAAGAGCAGATGGCTCGGCTGCGCCAGGAAGTCGGCATAGCCCCGCCGCAGCGCGTCGCCGATATCGCTCATCGTCAGCGCGCGGACGGGCAGCGCTTCGGCGGGCCCGGCGCGCATAGAACTCATGCGGGGGTGGGTGCTGTTGATATCGGCCATGGCGATCATCCCGGTTCCGGCCCGGTTCGCCTCGATGGCCCTGACGTAATCCCTGGTTCGAGAGCCTTGAGGCGTCGAGCATCCAATTGTCAGCGCGGCAAGCTTACACCCGGTGGGCTCCTGTCACAAATCGACGAACGCAAACGTGACAAGGGGTGCTTCGCAGGGAGAGGCCCCTGCTCTAGAACAGCGCCATGACTGCCAATTCTGCCCTTCCCGTCGAAGACCTGACCGCCGAGGCCGCGCGCGCCGAGCACAAGCAGCTCGTCGCCGAAATCGCCGAGGCCGATCGCGCTTATTTCCAGGACGATGCGCCGGTCCTGGAAGACGCCGTCTATGACGAGAAGCGTCGGCGGCTCAACGCGCTCGAAGGCGCCTTTCCCGAGCTGAAGGGGCCCGAGGCGCTTTCGGACAAGGTCGGCGCCAAGCCGTCCGGCAAGTTCGCCAAGATCCGGCATCGCGTGCCGATGCTCTCGCTCGGCAACGCCTTCGCCGACGAGGACGTCGCCGATTTCGTCACACGGGTGCGGACCTTCCTCGGCCGCAAGGACGACCAGCCGATCGCCTTCACCGCCGAGCCCAAGATCGACGGGCTCTCGCTCTCCCTGCGCTACGAGAAGGGCGAACTGGTCAGCGCCGCGACCCGCGGCGATGGCGAGGAGGGCGAGGACGTCACCGCCAATGCCCGCACCATCGCCGAGATCCCGCACCGGCTGAAGGGCAGCGACGTTCCCGAGGTCGCCGAGGTGCGCGGCGAGGTCTATCTCGGCCATGCCGATTTCGCGGCGATCAACCAGCGCCAGCGCGAGAAGGAGGAACGGGAGTTCGCCAATCCGCGCAACGCCGCCGCCGGCTCGCTGCGCCAGCTCGACGTCTCGATCACCGCCTCGCGGCCCTTGCGGTTCTTCGCCTATGCCTGGGGCGAGATGCCCGTCTTGCCGGCCCCGACGCAGTTCGGCGTGGTCGAGTCCTTCGCCCGCTGGGGTTTTCGCACCAATCCGCTGATGGTCCGCTGCGAGAGCGTCGACGAGTTGCTGGCGCATTACCGGCTGATCGAGGCGCAGCGGGCGACGCTCGGCTACGATATCGACGGCGTCGTCTACAAGGTCGACGAACTGGCACTACAGGCCCGGCTCGGCTTCGTCGCACGCGCGCCGCGCTGGGCGATCGCCCATAAATTCCCGGCCGAGCTCGCGACCACTGTGCTGGAAGCGATCGACATCCAGGTCGGCCGCACCGGGGCGCTCTCGCCGGTGGCGCGCCTGAGGCCGGTGACGGTCGGCGGCGTCGTCGTCACCAATGCGACCCTGCACAACGAGGACTATATTCGCGGCTTCGACTCGAAAGGGCTGCCGATCCGCGACGGCAGCGACATCCGGATCGGCGACACCGTCACCGTGAAGCGGGCCGGCGACGTGATCCCTCGCGTCGAGGCGGTCGACCTCGCCAAGCGTCCCGCCAACGCGCAGCCTTACGTCTTCCCGACGACCTGCCCGGTTTGCGGCTCGGATGCGGTGCGCGAGCATAATCCGCGCTCGGGCAAGGAGGATGCGGTACGCCGCTGCACCGGCGGGCTGATCTGCGCGGCGCAGGCGGTCGAGCGTCTGAAGCATTTCGTCTCGCGCGACGCGCTCGACATCGATGGGCTCGGCGACAAGCAGATCGAGTTCTTCCATGCCGATCCGGATCTGCCGGTGAAGGAGCCGGCCGACATCTTCACGCTGGCGCAGCGCGACGGGGCCAATCTCAAGAAGCTCAAGGACAAGGAAGGTTTCGGCGCGACCAGCACCAAGAAGCTGTTCGAGGCGATCGAGGACCGGCGCAAGCCGCCGCTGAACCGCTTCATCTTCGGGCTCGGCATCCGCCATATCGGCGAGACCAATGCGCGCCTGCTGGCGCGCCATTATGGCTCGTTCGAGGCGCTGCAGGCCGCCTGCCTCGCGGCAGAGAGCCCGGACAGCGAGGAGCGCGCGGCGCTCGACGCGATCGACGGCGTCGGCCCGACCGTGGTCGAGGCGCTGCTGCAGTTCTTCGCCGAGGAGCACAATCAGGAGATGCTGGCGCGGCTGCTGGCGCAGGTGTCGCCGCAGCCTCTGGAGGCGGTGGCGTCGTCCAGCCCTGTCGCCGGCCAGATCGTCGTCTTCACCGGCGCGCTGGAGCGCATGACCCGGGACGAAGCCAAGGCGATGGCTGAGCGGTTAGGGGCCAAGGTCGCCGGCTCGGTCTCGTCGAAGACCAATCTGCTGGTGGCCGGGCCGGGCGCTGGCTCGAAGCTCAAGGATGCCGCCAAGCACGGCGTCAAGGTGATCGACGAGGCCGGCTGGTTCGAGCTGGTTGGCGGGTAACACCCGCTCCCAAGCAACCAATAGACCTCATCCCGGGCGCAGCGAAGCGGAGACCCCGGATCCATTCCTGAGCTTTTCCGATAGGGGTTCAGGAATGGATCCCGGATCGGCGCGGCTACGCCGCTTGTCCGGGATGACCCGGAATTAGGTTGGAGCGCGCCCCGCCGCCAGCGTGCAGATCATCCGCGCCACCTGATAGGATTTCTCGAAGGCCGGGACGGGCAGGAACTCGTAGCGCGAGTGGAAATTATAGGCGCCGGTGAAGAAATTCGGCGTCGGCAGGCCGCGCGCCGAGAGCGCCGCGCCGTCGGTGCCGCCGCGCATCGGGATCTGCTTCTTCCGGATCTGCAGCGCCTCCAGCGCGGAAAACAGCAATTCGACCGGGCGCTGGTCCAGCCCGAGGCTGTCATGGATGTTGCCATAGGTGTCGGTGATGTGGGCCTCGACGCGGCCGGTCGGATAGAGCGCGGCGATCTCGGCCGCGACCGCGCCGATGCGGCGCTTGCGGGCCGCGAAGCTCTCCTTGTCGAAATCGCGGATCAGGGCACCGAGCTTCGCCTCGCTGGCATTGGCGGTGATGCTGTTGAACCAGACATAGCCCTCGCGCCCTTCGGTGTTCTCCGGTGTCTGCGCACGGTCGAAACGGGCGATGAAGTCCTGCGCCATCAGCACCGGGTTGACCAGCACGCCCTTGGCCGACATCGGATGGGCGCTGACGCCGGTCAGGGTGATCTCGGCGGCGGCGGCGTTGAAGTTCTCGATCACCACCTCGCCGAGCTCGCAGCTGTCGATCGTATAGGCGAAGTCGCAAGCGAAGCGGGACAGGTCGAGCGCCTTGGCGCCGCGCAGGCCGATCTCCTCATCGGGAACGAAGGCGACGAGGATGTCGCCATGCGCGTCCTGCGGGCCGAGATTGGCGAGCAGGGTCATGATCACCGCGACCGCCGCCTTGTTGTCGGCGCCGAGCACGCTCGTGCCGTCGCCGGCGATGATCTCGGTGCCAACCCAGTCGCGCAATTGCGGATGCTCGGCGACCCGCAACCAGATGTCCTGCTCGCGGTTGAGGCACAGGTCCTCTCCTTCGAAGCGCAGCAACTGCGGCCGGATCTCGGGCGAGAGTCCGGCGTCGAAGGTGTCGAGATGGGCGATGAAGCCGATCTTCGGCGCATCCGGCACGGTGCCCCGCTTCACCGCCGTGACCGTGGCGTGCCGGTCGAGAACGACCTCGTCGAGGCCGAGCGCGCGCAACTCGTCGGCCAGCATCGCGGCGAGCTGTTGCTGGCCGGGCGTGCGCGGCAGCGTCACCGCCTTCGCGTCGCTCTGGCTGGCAATCGAGAGATAGCGGAAGAAGCGGTCGATCAGCTGCTGGCGAATGCTCATGGTCGTTCCGTCGCGTAC
>JAEXUU010000398.1 GCA_023452965.1 Pseudomonadota bacterium
GACCGCGCTCTCCGGCCTGCAGGGCGTGCCGCTGCATCCGGGCGCCGAGAAGTTCTACAAGGAAGCCGGCCTGCTGAAGTGACGCCCTAGGCGTCATGCTCGGGCCGGTCCCGAGCATAACCTGCCTGAGACTCTCGGGACGGCGCCGTGCGCCGCCCGAGAATGACGGTCTCGACCGCGCCTGACGCCGCGATCCGACGAAAGCCCGACATGACCAACCAGCCCTCCGCTGCCGAACTCGCCAAGCTTGAGGAAGAGCTCGATCCCGAGATGCAGTTCCGCAAGATGCCGCAGGGCACGGCGCTGCTGGTCGGCGCCCTGCTGCTCGCGCTCTCGGCCTTCCATTACTATACGGCCGGCTTTGGCCTGATGCGGGAGACGACGCATCGCGGCATCCACCTGGCTTTCGTGCTCGGGCTGATCTTTCTCGTCTTCTCCGGCCGCAAGAGCGACGCCGGGACCGTCTATGCCTCGACCGTGCTGCGTCCGGGCGGCGTGCCGCTCCATGACTGGGCCTTCGCCATCGCCGTGGCGATCTCCAGTCTCTATGTGCCCTATATCTTTGAGGATCTTGTCTTCCGCGTCGGCAATCCCTCGACGCTCGACGTGGTCATGGGCTCGATCACCATCATCCTGATGATCGAGGCGACGCGCCGCGCCATCGGCTGGGGCCTGCCGCTGATCGCGCTCTTCGCGATGTTCTATGCGCTCTACGGCAACTGGTTTCCGGGCATCTTTCTGCATCCCGGCTCGACCTGGGCGAATCTGGTCAACCATCTCTATTTGACCAGCCAAGGTGTCTACGGCGTCGCGCTCGGTGTCGTCGCGACCTATGTCTTTCACTTCGTGCTGTTCGGCGTGCTGGCGACCCGAGTCGGGCTCGGCCGGCTCTTCCTCGGCGTCGCCGCCGCGGTGGCGGGACGCTTCGCCGGCGGCCCGGCGAAGATCTCGATCTTCGGCTCGGCCCTGTTCGGCATGATCTCGGGCTCCTCCGTCGCCAACACCGTCACCGTCGGATCTCTGACCATCCCGATGATGATCCGGCTCGGCTATCAGCGGCATTTCGCAGCCGCCGTCGAATCGACCGCCGCGACCGGCGGCCAGATCACTCCGCCGATCATGGGCGCGGCCGCCTTCCTGATGGTCGAGTTCCTCAACCTGCCCTATGCGACGATCGTCGTCGCCGCGATCATCCCAGCCTTCATGCACTTCTTCGGCGTGCTGATGCAGGTGCATTTCGAGGCCAAACGCGCCGGCATGCGCGGCCTGACCGATGTCGAGATTCCGAAGCTGTCCGAGGTCTTCGCGCGCGACTGGCCGACGATCGCGCCGCTTTTCGTCCTCATCGTCATCCTGTTCACCGGCTACACGCCTTATCTCGCCGCCTTCTGGGGCATTACCGGCTGCATGCTGGTCGGCCTCGCGCATTACCGTGCCGCTTCCGCCCTTGTCCTCGCGGTCGCGCTCGGCATTGCCGCTCCGACCGAGTTCCTGCGCGTTCCCGGCGTCAATGCCGCGCTGACCCTTGCGGCCTTCGCCGCGATGGCTCATGGCGCCCTGCTGCGCTGGGACGAGGGACGCAAGCGCGTCAACGACCTCGTCGACGCCTTCATCCTCGGGGCGAAATACGCCATCGGCGTCGGGGCGGCCGCAGCGACGGTCGGCATCATCGTCGGCGTGGTCACGCTCACCGGCGTCGGCTTCAAGATCTCCTGGATCGTCACCTCGCTCGCCGATCAATGGGCCAATGCCGTGCTCGGCTTCGTGCCGTTCCTGCCCTTCGATCTGAAGAGCGCGACGCTGTTCTTCACCCTCGTCCTGACCGGCATCGTCTGCATCCTGCTCGGCTGCGGTGTGCCGACCACCGCCAACTACATCATCATGGTGACGGTGGCGGCCCCGGCGCTCGGCATGCTCGGCGTCAACCCGCTCGTCGCGCATTTCTTCGTGTTCTACTACGGGGTGCTCGCTGATGTGACGCCGCCGGTCGCGATCGCCGCCTATGCCGGGGCGAGCATGGCCGGCGCCGACCCGTTCAAGACCGGCAACACCGCCTTCCGGCTGGCGCTCGGCAAGGTGCTGGTGCCGTTCGTCTTCGTCTTCTCGCCCTCGATGCTGATCATGGCGCCGGGGTTCACCTGGGTGGAGCTGATCGGCTCGACCGCGTCCTGCATCGTCAGCATCACCTTCCTGTCCGCTGCCTTTGCCGGCTGGTTCCTGGCGCCGCTGGCGATGTGGGAGCGCTTCGTGATTGCACTTGCCGCCTTGCCTATGATCCTGGCGACGCCATTCAGCGTCGCGGCCGGACTGGTGATTGCCGCGCCGGTGCTTGCAAGGCAGGTGCTGGCGCGGCGCGCAGCCGTTGCGCCAGCATAGTTCCTGATATGTTCTTGCAACCATAGCGCGCTTTCGCTAACGTAACGACGCGGCAGCGGAGCAATGCGGGCGGGGTGGCGCTGGGATGGTGACGCGGGTCGCGACGGTGGCGTTCGAGGGCATCGAGGCACGCGCCGTCGACGTCCAGGTCCAGGTCACGCCCGGCGGCGTCGCCTTCATCCTCGTCGGCCTGCCCGACAAGGCGGTGGGCGAGAGCAAGGAGCGCGTCCGCGCTGCCCTGATCGCCTCGGGGCTGGCGCTGCCGGCCAAGCGCATTACCGTCAATCTCGCCCCGGCCGACCTTCCAAAGGAGGGCAGTCATTACGACCTGCCGATCGCGCTCGGCGTGATGGCCGCGATCGGCGCGATCCCGACCGATGCGCTCGCCGGCTACACCGTGCTCGGCGAGCTCGCGCTCGACGGTTCGATCAGCCCGGTCGCCGGGGTGTTGCCGGCCGCAATCGCCGCCCATGCCCGCGGCCAGGGCCTGATCTGTCCGGCAGCCTCGGGCCCGGAGGCGGCCTGGGCGGCGCAGGATCTCGACATCTTCGCGCCCCGCTCGCTGATCCAGCTCGCCAATCACTTCAAGGGCACGCAGGTGATGGCGCGGCCGCAGCCTTCGGTCGCGCGCCAGGCCGGCGCGCTGCCCGATCTAGCCGACATCAAGGGCCAGGAGAGCGCCAAGCGCGTGCTCGAGATCGCCGCCGCAGGTGGCCACAACCTCCTCCCGTTGTTGACAATGGACCCGTGTTTGCTTGGCCTCGGCATCTTCTCACTATGCAAAATGCACCCCGTAGGGATTGCATCCTAGAAGTCGTCCTCATCATCCGCCTCGGGCAGATCGGCGTGTTGCATTAGGTCCTGCATGAGTTCCGGCAGGCGACGCCCGAAGTGGATCGCGAGGGCATGCGCGGCAATCTCGATGTTCCCAGCGAGCTTCTTGCCGAACGCCTTCGAGAGCTTGTCGGCGTACACCTGAGCTTGAGCCTCGACCCATGCCTCCCGTTCGGTGTCCGACATCGGGGGATCATTCTCGCCGTGGGCCGCCTTGTGGGCTCGAAACCACCTCGGATAGTCGTCAGCCGTGTCGCCGAGCTTTCTGAGGACCCGTCTCATGATGCCGACCTGCCCATCCGAGACTCCGGCAGCGGTGATGACCTCCCTCTTCTTGTAGCCCATGCGGACGAGGCGCCACGCGAAGTCCTGCCGCTCCGTATTGTCCATCTGGAGCTTGGCCTGAGAGTTCGACCTTCCGGCTTCGAGGACGGCCTCTTCCAAGGTCCCCTCGAAGAAAACGACAGGGACATCCGAGGTGACACTGGCTCGGGAATAGGCGGCCAGCCGATGGTGCCCGTCGATGACGACCACCTCGTCGCCGATCTGGACGACCTTGATAGGCTCCAAGGTCGCCTGTGTTCTCAGCACACGGGCGAGCGTCTCCACGTGATACTCGACGACGGGGTGGCCCCTTGGCTGGAAGACTTCCGGGTACTCGTGGATGTCCGCCAAGGCCACCCGAGAGGGGCGGGCGGTAGAAGACCCAGCGGCAGCTTTCGCCTTCAACGCGGCCAGCACGGCAGCCGGTCCGTCCGCCTGATCCACCTCGACGGTGTCGAGTGCGCCTACGGCGCCGTCATCGCTTTCGATCATGGAGTGTTCTCGTAGTGGCTATCCCGTAACCGGGAGCATCAAGCCAAGTCAGTCAGTGCCTTGTGGAAGTCGGCCCGCTGCTGCAGCTTCTCTTGAATGTCGGCGCGGTGGAGCTTGGCTAGATGCAGCCCCACTGCTCCCAACGTCTCCACCAGACACCCGGCGATGATGTCGGAGGACCCCGGTGTGAAGTCACGATAGGCCCGCTTCATCCGCCCCGTCTGGTGGTCGTACCACTCGCCGACGTTGACCTCGCTGAGGCGCATCACCCGGCGGACAAGTTGCCTCCTGAAGGCCCCGTCAGAGCGAAACCTGCGGGGCTCTAGGTCCCAGAGCATGTACATGGCGAGCACGGTCTCCACGACCACGCGGGGCTCGATGTCGGCTCCGAGCTTCACGATGGCGGTGGCAGCAATCCGCTCGTTCCTGCTCCCCGGCACGCCCCTGTCAGCGTCCCCAAGGATGCCCCTAGCGTGGGCCACTACCGCCTGCCAGCGATCATCGCAGGTGGTCCATGTGGGGTTGCCTGCGTTCTTCTCGATCCTGGCCCTAACGAGGTCGGTGTAGGGCTTCAGGACCTCCTTGGTGATGCCGACCTGCCCGACGTCACCATGGCGTCTCCAGCGGCTCTTATGGGTCGTGCAGAAGTGCCCGTAGCGGGTGGCGGGCTTGCCGCACCCCGGAGCACGGCATAGGCCGGCCATTCGATGTCCTGATTAGTTGCGTCCGTCCCCTGACAGACAGAGACGGAAATAAAATCGCAGGCCGATGTCTGCAAGCCTCGGTAGTGCGGCCGATGGTCCTTGTCCGCTATGGGTGTAGTGACGGCACCTCGCGTCAGGTGTCGCGGCGGTCATCCGGAGCCCTGAGCACCTCGATGGTGTCCACCGCCATCAGGCGAGGTGCCTCATCAGAGCGTCGTTCTACGAGGCCCCGAACGACGACCTGAGCATCGAGCAGCTTGCGGGGTTCGATGCCGCTGACGTTCGTGTAGACGCAGCGGACGTCTTGCCACTTGTGGTCGACGATCCACCTGAGATCGAAGCGTTTGGCGTCGAGGTCGATGCCTCGGATGGTTCCCTGAAGCTGGAGTTCCTCTCTTCCAACCACGGGCTTTAGCAGCATCCGACCGATCTGGGACCGGACCTCGGGGGTCAGTTCAGCAGGTCGCCGGTTTTCTTGGGAGGTCGTCACGCCTATCCTGCTAACGCCCTTCTTGCCTGACGGTGCGATGCGCCGAAGGGCCACAAGGGCCGCATCACGCACCTTCGGGTCGTCAACCACCTCGGCGACGTGCCGGGTGGCCTCCTCCTCGTCTCGGATTTCAATCGTGTGTGAGACGGTGTTGATGATCCGTAGGGCGTCTTTGGTCGCCTTGTAGAGCGTGTCCTCCGCGCCAAGAAGGTTCTCGTGGTTCTCCCGCTCCCTCGGTAGGGGGACGTTGAAGCCGACAAACAAGCTGCCCTTGGCGAGCCCAGAAAGACCAAGGTCAACGTCTTCGATGGGGACGCGGACGTCGGGGACAATCCCAGCGATGGCCTTCGTCAGGTCGCGGACCTGCGTCTTGACGTTGTTGAACAGCCCGGAGACCAACGAAATCCTCGGCGACCCCTCGACCGCGCGACCTTCGACATGCAGGAGCAGGTCGGAGTTATCCTTGGCCTTCGCTAGCGGAAAATCCTCGGAGTAGATCGCGCTCAGCATCTCGTAGAACGGGGCGCAAGCCTGCTCAGGGTCGACGCCAAGCTCCGCCGCCCGCGACTGCCACGCAGCAATCTCGGCGTGTAGGAGCCGCGCCCGACGCTCGATCTGTTCTGACCATGTGGTCATAGCGCCACCCTCAGCAGTCCCTTCAAGTCCTCCGGTGCCATCCCGCGAATGACGGCTTCCTCCAGCTTCACGTACTCGAAGAATGCTCGAAGGTCGCGTGGTGCTCCCGGCATGTACACCCAGAAGTCCACCCGAAAGGCCACCTTGAGGTTCTCCCGCTGGGTGAAGAAGACCCTGTTCCAATGCACCTGGGTCGCGATGTCGCATCCTTCCAAGTCGAAAACCAAATCGACATCCGAAGGCGCTTCCTTGTCGCTGGTGAAGCTACCATCGAACAGGATGCTGGCAGGCTTCGGCTGAGGCTCCAGCCATGCGAGGAACAACTGCAAGTCAGCCCATAGAGCCTGACGATGAGCGGTCGCGGTGTAGGCCCCCTCAATCTCACCCAAGGTGCAGTCGTGGCGGCCAGCCGGAAGAACCCCAAAGGGTGTCAGGTCAGGTATCGGCATGGCGAGGCTTAGGCGCGGCCAGCGAGCCGCAGGTCATCAACGAACAACACCCTTCCCCCCCGCCATATGCTGCCAGCCCCGCACCGATCTAGCGCCGGTCGATGGGCTCGTCATCGACAGCCTCCAGCTACTTGTAGGCGGATGACCTACGGTTGCATAGCTCTGCCTTGGGCGGTGGTTGGCGTTCCCTCGTACCATCCTCGAGACGCCTTCACGATCCGCACCACCGACAGCATGACGGGCACCTCGACGAGCACGCCCACGACGGTCGCCAGCGCCGCCCCGGAGTTCAAACCGAAGAGGCTGATGGCCGCCGCTACGGACAACTCGAAGAAGTTGCTGGCCCCGATCAGCGCGGCTGGGGCCGCCACGCACCACGCCACCCCGAGCTTCCGGCTGAGCCAATATGCGAGCCCGGCGTTCAGATAGACTTGAATGATGATGGGGACCGCAAGGAGCCCGATGACCACCGGCTGGGCGAGGATTTGCTCTCCCTGAAAACCGAACAGGAGCACGAGAGTGGCCAGCAGGGCCACGAGCGAGACCGGCTGCAGGATGCCTAGCGTCCGTTGAAGAGCGTCGTTGCCGGAGGCCGTCAGGGCCTTCCTCCAAACCTGCGCGACCATGACCGGGACGACGATGTAGAGCGCCACCGACAGCAGCAAGGTCGACCACGGCACGGTGATCGAAGCGACCCCGAGCAGAAGACCGACCAGCGGGGCGAACAGGACGACCATGAGCAGGTCGTTCAGGGCGACTTGGCTGAGGGTGAAGTTGGGCTCCCCATCGCACAGGTTCGACCAGACGAAGACCATGGCCGTGCAGGGCGCAGCGGCGAGCAAGATCAACCCCGCGATGTAGCTCTGGATTTGGTCGGAGGGCAGCATGGGCGCGAACAGGTGGCCGATGAAGAATGCCCCCAGCAGCGCCATGGAGAACGGCTTCACGGCCCAGTTGACGAAGAGGGTGACCCCCACGCCTCGCCAGTGCTTCCGAACCTCCCCGAGGGCGCCGAAGTCGATCTTGAGCAGCATCGGCACGATCATCAGCCAGATCAGCACCGCGACCAGCAGGTTGACGTTGGCGACTTCGAGAGCAGCGACCGCCGCGAAGGCTGCGGGGAATGCGTGGCCCATGCCGACACCGACGACGATGCAGAGGGCGACCCAGACCGAAAGATAACGCTCGAAGGTGCTCACGCCACGTCCTCGTGCTTGCCCGTGGCGCCTTCGATCAGGCCGATGGCTTGCAGGCGGCTCGTCAGGGCCAACTCGTCGAGCGAGGCGAGGGGCAGGCTTGTGAAAAGCGTGACGCGGTTCTTGAGGTATCGGAGAGCCGCGACGAAGGCCCGCTCCTTGTCGAGGTCAGTCCCCTCTACGGCAGCCGGGTCCTCGATGCCCCAGTGGGCCGTGGCAGGCTTGCCGGGCCAGTATGGGCAGGCTTCCCCGGCCGCGTTATCGCAGACAGTGATGATGAAATCCATGACCGGAGCGCCTTCACCTGCGAACTCGTCCCAGCTTTTGGAGCGCAGTCCTTGGGTCGGAATGTCGGCCGCCTCCAGCACCTTCAGCGCGAATGGATTGACTACGCCCTTGGGCTGACTGCCTGCGGAGTAGACGTTGAACCGACCAGCGCCTTCGGCCCTGAGAACTGCTTCGGCGAGGATGGAGCGGGCGGTGTTCCCGGTGCACAGGAACAGGACGTTGTAGGGGCGGTCAGTCACAGGTGCGCTCCGGCGGGCAGCAGGGGGTGAGTTCGGCGATGAGAGGGGCGCAGACGTCTGGCCGGCCTTCGCAGCAGTCCTTCATGAGGAACACCGTGACGGCGCGTAGGGCATCCAGATTGGCCCGGTAGTAGATCGAGCGGCTTTCACGCTTGGCGTGGATCAGGCCGGCCCGCGACAGCACCGCGAGGTGCGTCGACATGGTGTTCTGCCTCACAGCCAGCTGATCGGCGATGTCGCCTGCTGGCAGGCCATCGGGCTCGTGCTTGACAAGCAGACGGAACACATCGAGCCGGGTCGACTGGGCGAGCGCCGCGAGCGCGAGGATGGCGTCTTCTGTTTCCATATATCGAGATACGCCGATATATCGAGTGCCGTCAATCCCCCGAGGGCGAGGCGTGAACGAGGAGGAGGCAGACCAGCGCCCCCAAGCTCATCGCGGCAGAGACCATGAGAGCCCCCGCGCCAAAGCGGTCGATCAGGGCTCCAAAGAGAATAGGGGCGACACCCTGAGCAAGTCGCGCAGGCGCCCCGATGAGGCCCAGCCGGTAGCCATAGTTCGCTGGGCCGAACACCGCGAGCGGGACCGTCCCTCGTGCAATCGTCATCACCCCGTTCCCCGCTCCGTGGAGCACCGCAAAAAGGCCGGTGACAGCGACGCTCGTACCGCCCAGAAGGGCAAGCACGGCCACGCCTATGGGGTGGAGCGCAGCGGCGAGGCGGGCTGAGAGCAGGGGATGGAAGCGCCCTAAAAGGCCGACCTCGGCCAACCGGGCGGCGACCTGAGCAGGCCCGATGAGCGTGCCCGCGAGCACTGCGGCAGCCGGGGAGGAGCCTGACGCTTCGAGGATGCGGGGCAGATGCGCGGCCATCGCCCCGGAGACCATCCACGCGAGTGCGAAAACCACCGACAACAGCACCATCCGTCGGTCGATGGGCACGCTCGGCTTGGCAGTGTGTGCCGCTTCAGCGGTCGTGCGCTCGGTCCTTGGGATGAGCAGGAGGTTCACCGGCAGGGCCACGCAGAGGTGCGCCAAGGCCCAGCCGAGGCATGTCCAGCGCCACCCATACTCAGCCAGTCCCCAAGCCGTCAGGGGCCATCCTACGGTGCTGGCGAAGCCGGCAATCAAGGTGATGCCAGTGATGGCCGGCCGGGCGCTCGTCCCGTAGATGCGGCCGAGAGCGGCGAAGGCGGTGTCGTATAGGCCCAGCGACATCCCCAGGCCAATCACCAGCCACGCAAACCACATGGCGGCCTGAGAGTGCGCGAGGCCCAAGGCGGCCAGCCCGAAGGCCAGCACGACATTCGAGACCACGAGGACGCCGCGCCCGCCGAAGACGTCGATGGTTCTGCCAATGCGGGGTCCGAGGAGTGCGGACGCGATCAGCGAAATCGAGAATGCCGCGAAGACCTCGGTGCTGCTGACGCCAACGTCGCGGGCGATTGGATCGGCAAGGATGGCGGGGAGGTAGTAGCTCGACGCCCACGCGATGGTTTGGGTCGAGCCAAGCGCCAGAACGACCCGAAGCTGATCTCGACCCATGTTAGCCGCAGCATGCCCGGTTGGTGGCTTCTAGTGAGGCCGTGGTGGCCGTCGTGGTCTTCGCTGGGGTGCAGCAGGCCGCCTCGGTCACGGCGGGTTCCGGGGTCTCGCAGCAGCCACTGGACGTTGCCCCTCTTGAGATGTTGCAGACCCCCGTCTCGGGGAGCACCAACTCGACACGGCGGGCCGCCTCGTGGTCACCGGCAAGCTCCGCCGCAATCGACCTGACTTGCTCGTAGCCGGTCATCATCAGGAACGTCGGTGCCCGCCCGTAGGACTTCATGCCGGCGATGTAGAGCCCCGGTTCCGGCTGGGACAACTCGGCTGCTCCATGCGGGCGTACGGTGCCACAGCTGTGCTCGTTGGGGTCGATCAAGGGGGCCAGGGCCGGCGGGCATTCAAGGGCCGGGTCCAGCGACGTCCGCAGTTCTGAGAGGAGGCCGAGGTCGGGCCGGAAGCCCGTGCTGACCACCAACTCGTCAACGAGAACGTGCCTCCCGCAGCAACCCGACCCGGCGCCGACGCGGAGCTTGCCGTCGACCTCGCTCAGGTGGCTGACGCTGAAGCCAATCTCGACCTGAACTCGGCCCTCGGTCACGATCCGCGCGAAGGCCGCTCCGAGTTCACCACGGGCAGATAGGGCGTCGTTGGCACCTCCACCGAACGACTTCGACGGGTCCGTGCCCCTCACCAGCCAGACGACACGGGTGGCGGGTGCCTGCTGAGCAAGGCGGGAGAGGTCGAGCAAGGTCCCGATGGCGGAATGGCCCGCACCAAGGACAGCGATTGTCCTGCCCTCGTATCTAGCCCTGTCCCGGCCGAGGACTTCCGGCATCCCATAGCGAACGTGGTGGGAAGCGGTGTCTTCGCCGATGGCAGGGAGGCCATTGCCGCCCGCCGGGTTGGGTGACGACCACGTCCCGCTGGTGTCGATGACCGCGTCCGCCTTCAGCGTCATGCCCCCTTCGCCAATCTGATAGCGGACCTCGAAGGGGGCGCCCTCGCGTCCCTTGGTCTTCACCTTGTCGAAGCCGACACGGCCGATGCTGATGACCTTGGAGTTTGTCCGAAGGTGCTCGCGGAGGGGCGTCAGGGCGCTGAGGGGTTTCAGGTACAAATCGCGAAGCTCGCCCCCTGTCGGGTAGACGTCGGGCTCCGGGGCGTTCCATCCCGCCGCCGCGAGGAGGCGCTCAGACGCCTTGTCGACGTTGAAGCTCCATGGCGAGAACAACTGGACGTGAGACCACTGGGCCACCGCATGCCCGACCTCGGGTCCTGCCTCTAGGACGATAGGCTGAAGGCCGCGCTCCAAGACGTGAGCCGCTGCCGCAAGACCCACCGGCCCAGCGCCGATGATGGCCACCGACTTCACCTTGCTTTCCATCGTCTCGATCCTTCCAGAGATACCGAAATAGAAGACCCGATTTCACGCTGCATGTTCGTTGTCGGCCACGCTCCCGCAGCGGTCGCCAGCGCAGCATTCCTCAACAAGGAAGCCCACCAACTGGCCCATGACCTCGTAGTTGGCCCGGCAGACCAGCGTGGTCGCCTGCCGCTCCTGCGTCACCAACCCGACCGCTAGGAGGGCCTTCAGGTGGTGCGACAGGGTCGACGAGGGGATGCCCAAGTCGGACTGCAACTTGCCCACGGGCGAGCCGTTGGAGCCCGCGCGAACAAGGCTCCGGTAGATGCGAAGCCGGGTCGGGTTGCCGAGGGCTTCGAGGCGGCTGGCTGCTTGGTCCAAGATCATGCCGACAAGGTGCTCCCTTGGAAAAGTGGAGTCAATCCATGTTTCCAGAGATACGGAAATAAGAGGCGAGCTTGGCTATAGGCGAGAGGGACGATTATTGCTCGGCGACCTGTCGCGCCTTGAGGAGGCGATGGACGCTGGCCTTGCCGATGCCTAGTTGGCGGGCGATCTCCGATAGGCTGATGCCCTTGGCCGCCAGCGACACAACCTCTCCTTCCTTGGCCCGTGCCGTGGGCGCCCGGCCCTTGTACTTCCCCGCAGCCTTGGCCTTCGCAATCCCCTCCCTCTGGCGTTCAAGCATGATCTCGCGCTCGAACTGAGCCACGCTTCCAAGCACGTTCAGCATCAGCCTCCCGGTAGGCGTTCCCGTGTCGAGGTTCATCGAGAGGATGCGCAGGGTGGCCCCCTTGTCCTCGACGAGCTTCAGCAACTCCATCAAGTGGGCCATAGAACGGGCGAGACGGTCCAGCTTGGTCACGACAAGCACGTCATCAGGGCGGAGGTTGTCGAGCGCACGGGCCAACTCCAGCCGCTCGCCTACGTCCACAGATGACACCTGCTCGACATAGGTCCTCTCGCATCCGGCGCCGGCTAGGTCGCGTTGCTGGGCTTCTAGGCCCGCCGTCTGATCGAGGGTTGAAGTGCGGGCGTAACCGATGAGCATGGCAGTCTCCATGTGACGACGTTCCACTAGGGTCTTAGAGCTTCCTTTGAATGTCAATGGACCATTCTTGTGGAACGTTCTGCCCTCATCTTGGAACGGTCCATTAGCCCAAGCCCTGTGGAACGTCGTTGGCTTTAGGAAAGCTGTGCATGCCCTTCGAGGACCGCTGTGAACGACTACCCTTGGTGGCGTAGCCTCATCGCTGAGGTGCCGGCATGAACCCGTTCAAGAACCTTCAGATGAGCCTG
>JAEXUU010000496.1 GCA_023452965.1 Pseudomonadota bacterium
CAAAGGCCTGGGGGCTGGTCACTTCATGCAGCAAGTGGCGATCAATGTAGATCAAACAGGTGCCATCCGTGTCCTGATGCACGACGTGTTCGTCGAACAACTTATCGTATAAGGTTTTTGCCATTGCGCTCTCGCGATTCAGTTGAGATTACAGTCCGCACACAGCGGGCTGCACATTAATTTTTTCTTATTATGACAGGCGCAGTAACTGGGACAAGACCAATCACTATCCTAGTATTAGAACTACTAGGATAGACCACAAGCCTTCAGCGCTTCCTTCATTTGAGCATGGAAACTTTCAAGCGCCGCACCCAATCATCTGCCATGCCCTGATCGCTGATATTGGCAAAGCCCATCAACAGCCCCTTATGCACAGCAGGCGATATTTGCCAATCGCTCAAGGCCTGAACGGCCAGGCCCTGTTCCTGGGCAGCCTTGGCCAAAGGCCGGTCATCTTCGGGCTCCCTCAGATTGGCAAGCACATGAATCCCACCTGCCTGGCTTTGCACCTGCAAGCGCTCTCCCAATGTCTGCTCCAGCGCCTGCACCAGATACGCACGCCGTCGCGCATACAAGGCCCGCATTTTGCGCAGGTGACGCGCAAAATAACCCTGTTCCATGAAGTCCGCTACGGTAGCCTGCGTCAGAATCGATCCCGGCCCGCCTGAATAGTGAGCTGTCTGCCGGAAACGCTCCACCTGGGACGAGGGTGCGACCAAGTACGCCAGCCGCAAACCGGGATTCAGAACCTTGCTGAAGGTGCCGGTATAGATCACCCTGTCATCCCTATCCAGGCTTTTCAGGGCAGGCAAAGGACGTCCATGATAGCGAAACTCGCTGTCGTAATCATCCTCCACAATCCAGGCCTGCTGCAAGCTGGCCCAATCCAGCAACTGCAAACGTCTGGGCAAGGACATGGCCATACCCATGGGACTTTGATGGGTGGGTGTCACGATGGCAAAGCGTGCCTGTGGACAATGTTGCTGTCCGGCGAGAACATCCAGACCTTCTTCATCCAGCGGCACAGCATGCGCCTGCATGCCAGCCTGCTTGAGAAACTGGCGCGCGAAGATATAGCCAGGGTTTTCATACCAGCCCACATCACCTGAATTCAGAACGCTACGACACACGAGTTCCAGCGCCCCCCAATACCCCGCTGTGACAAAAACCTGTTCAGGTAGGCAAGCTATGCCGCGTGATACGCCCAAGTAAGCCGCAATGGCCCGCCGCAACGGTGCATAGCCCACCGGATCGGGATAACGCATTGCCATGGCCCCCAGGGCACGCTGATTCTGATTGACCAGCCGAGCCCAGGTCTTGCGCGGAAAGGCATCCAAAGCAGGCAAGCCTAGCTGAAACGGCAAAGGGGGAGCGTCCTCTGCAGGCACATACGGCGAGGAGTTTGCGGACGAGGCAGGCACACTGGCATAACGTTTCGCATCCAGACTGGCCAATTGCGGTGACACTACCGTTCCTGCTGGCCCTAATGCCAGAAAGTAGCCTTCACCCAACAGGATTTGATAAGCCTGCTCTACCGTGCCCTTGGCCACATTCAGCTCACTGGCCAGACTACGTATGGACGGCACTCGGTCACCGGGGCGCAATTGGCCTGCGGCAATCGCGTCCCGAAAGCGCTCGTACAACTGCTGATAAATAGGAGTGCCTGGTTCCCGGCTGGGTTTCCAGTGGCGTAGATCCATACCTATGTCCTAGTCATTTACTAATTTCTTGTCACTGATGACTGGGACATTACTCATGGATAATCAACAAGTAAAGCAGATAGCCCGACTTGATGAGCACACTGCTACAAACAGTGCATCAAACACAGCCACAGAACCAAAGGCTGCCCTGCCCCCTGTCTTTCTTTCGATTGGATACGTCATGAGTACACTTCGCCTTCCCTATGACACCCTGTCTCCCAAAGCCTATCAAGGTCTGCTGCAAACGAAGCTGGCCTTGGACAAAAGCAGTCTGGGCAAAGAGTTGATTGAGCTGGTTAATTTGCGTATTTCGCAAATTAATGGCTGCTCCTTCTGCCTGGAGATGCACGCCGCATCCTTGCGCAGCTCGGGCGTGGCCAATGCCAAGATAGACAGCCTGGCAGGCTGGCGTGTCAGCGCGCACTTTGACGAACGTGAACGTGCGGCTCTGGAATGGACGGAATCCGTGGAGGATATTGCTCACACCCATGCACCCGACGAGCACTTCGAGCCTTTGAAAGCGCATTTCAGCGATGCAGAAATTTCGGACCTGACTTTTGCGATTGGCTTGATGAGCGCCTTCAATCGCCTGGCTATCAGCATGCGCAAGTAACCGCGAGGGATGATTCTGAAGCGGCAAGAATCAAAAACCCCGCACCAGAAGTCAATCGTCAGACGGAATACGACCGTTCAGCGGCAGCACTGAACGGTCGGTTTATTTGCCAACAATCCCGCCTTTACCGCAGGCCGTACCGCAATCACATCAAGCGATCACTGAATTAGCCATGCAGTAAACCCCCGAAGCTTGGAATAATGTCCAAGTTCCGGGGGGGGCAGTTCAGGGACGGCTCCCCAATCTGCAGGAATGCGACTACTTCAGATCGGCCTTCAGGGTTTCCAGGGCCGCTACGGCGCACGCTTCGTCCAGGTGGCCGCCAGGCGCACCGCCCACGCCGATGGCACCTATCGTGTCATTACCGACCTTGACCGGCACGCCGCCGCCCAGCAGCAGAAAGCCCTGGATATCACCCAGATTGGCGGCGCCGGCATTTTTCTGCGAACCCTCCAGCATGGCGCTGGTCAGGCTGCGGGCCGAAGCGGACGTATAGGCCTTGTCGATGCTGGCATTGACCGTATGCGGACCGGCCTGGTCGGCACGTTGGAGCGCACGCAATACGCCGGCGCGGTCAACCACAGCCGCCGACACGTTGTAACCTTTAGCCGAGCATTGCTTGACCGTTTCGGCAGCCAAACGATTAGCCAGATCCAGGGAGATGTTTTTTTCGGTCAGCACACCCTGGGCCTGGGCGGCGCCAGCGGCGAACAACAACGCCATCAAAAGGGAAGAGCGCAACATAGCAGTAATCTCCATTTATCAG
>JAEXUU010000194.1 GCA_023452965.1 Pseudomonadota bacterium
GCCTATGTCAGCACTTACGGGCTGGCGGGCGTCGGGCTCGCGGATGCCGACGTCACCATCCGCGCCGACAACAAGGTGCTGATCGGCACGGATTCCGAGCTGATCGGCCTCTACGACGTCAACGTCACCGCTGGCCGAGACGGTGCGGACGCACGCAGGACCACGCTCTCGGGCACGGCGAATGCGCTCGGCTATGTCCGCGGTCTCATCGCCGTTCCCGACGCCGACGCCTCGACCGACCTGCAGCACCATGCCCGTGTCGAGGTCGGCAGCGGCACCAGGATCTCCAGCGCCCAGAATGTCACGCTCGGCGCCTATGAAGGCGTACTCGATGCCGAGGCCGACGGCACCGGCCACGGCTACCAGCTCTATTTCATCCCGGTCACGACCGGTTCGAGCAGCCCGGGCCGGTCGTCGAGCTCCACACTTGTGATGAACGGCACGGCGACGGCCGGCATCTACAACACGCAGCGCATCGAGATCGGCTGCGGCGCCAACGCCTCGGTCCAGTGCGGCCCGAACGAGGCCCCGACGATCAGCTTCGTCAGCGGCGCGCCGGTGACCGCCAGCCTCACTTCGGCCTTCGATCCCGTCGCCTATATCAATGCACGCTATGAAGCCGCGGTGGCCGCCACGCTGATCTCCGGCGTCAATGCGGGCCCGGTCAAGGCGATCAGGCTCAGCCAGCTCTATGCGGCGGGCGGCAACGTCTTCGTCAGTGCCGGCACGGTTCAGGGCAACGGCTCGCTCGTCGCCAGGGGCGGCCCGTCGATCACGGTGATCAACCGCAGCAACGCCTATCTCGTGCTCGACGGCGGCGCCTATATCCCTCAGTCGAGCGGGGGGCAGATCATCGGCTCCACCGGGACATTGGCGCGCAGCGCGAACCCCGACGCGACGCCCTCCATCATCATCGACAATGCCTATAGCCGCCCGCTCGACCCGGGCGACAAGGGGCCGGCGCTGTTGATCGGCGGCGACATCACCAATCTCAGCGGCCTGGTCTCGATCAACAACACCCTGGGCTCGTTCGGCTTCTCTGGCCAGCGCATCGACTCGCTGCAGTTCAACATCACCGTGCCGAACGGTGTGGTGGCGGTCTCCTCGAACGGGCCGAACGGCATGTACAATGCCGGCGGCTCGCCGCAGGGGGAGTACAATCACGCGATCTACTATCCCGGCGGCACGCCTGGATCGGGTCCGCTCGACGTCAATCAAGCCGTCATCGCAGCGGCCAACGCGCTAGCCACCGCCGCTGGCTACGGCAACAACATCAACTACTTCCTCTATGGCAGGCAGGACGAGGGTGCGACCCGCAACTGGTCGCTGCAGTTCTTCGGAAACTGCGCCGGCTACATCGCCGATTCCGGTGCCAACTGCACCGGCGACTACAATATGGGTCGGGGCATCAATTTCTACGCGCTGCCGACGATCCCGACCTATCGCGAGAGCAATCCGGGCGTGGCGGGCAGCGCCCCCAAGATCTTCGGCGCCCAGGTCGCGATCAAGGCGACGACGATCAACATCAATGCCTCGATCGAGGCGGGGCGGATCACCAACTGGTCGGGGACGGTCGATGCCGGCATGGCGGCCAGCCTGCGGAACCAGCGCCAGTATTACCTCGATCGCGGCTATGTCGAAGTCGGCCTCAAGGAGGCCTTGGGCGGCACTTGGGCGAATGCGGGCGCGGCGCCGGTATACTACGATCTTGTCAACGATCGGCTGGTCCTTTGGGACGTCAATGCCTCCTCGGGCGGCGGCTCGGTGTTGCTCGACGGCCAGATCATCAGCACCAACACGCTCGGCTCCATCAAGATCAATGGCGGCTTCGGCGATGTCAGCCTGAACAACACCTCCGGGCTCGACCTCGTCGTCAACCGCGTCAATACGGGCACCGGCGTCGGCGTCGCCGCGAGCGTCAGCAAGATCACCATCGTCGACCGGCTCATCACCACCCGGCCGAACACGACGGTCTATGCCTACACGCCCGGCTCGGGCATCGCGAAATACATCACGCATAATGGCGCGCAGCCGATCCTGAGCGGCGCCGGCGCCTCGGTGCCTGTCGAGTTCATCTCCGGCGATCTGACGCGCCACGAGACCGTTGCCGGCACCCGTTACGAGTGGACGCAGCAGGCCCTGCTCCAGAAGGTCGGCCTGACCGAGGACAACCGCAATCAGGCGAACATACCGGGCGTCTATTGGCGCTTCGATTCCGGCACGTCGAGCAATCCCTGGGTCTATGTCGACGCCCAGTCGCCGAGTACCGATCCCGGCGAGGATCCGAGATTCTGGTGGTCCCGCGATGCGCAAGCGCCGAGCGCGGAGCTGGTGTCGGGCCGGGTGGTGACCGGCAAGACCGGTCTCACCCATGTCGGGATGACGCAGGAGATCACGGGCGGCCATCTCAACTTCATCCACAACCAGGCGAGCTATGGCGGCTGCAACGGCCAGGCGATCAACCACTGCGACTACGACTTCGTCGCTAAGGCGGGCGAAACACAGGCAAAATGGGACTACAATTACGCGACCAGGGCTTTCGTCCAGGTCACGACCTCGGTGAAGGCCGATAACCCGTTCGCCATCAGCTTCGCCGGCAACGCGGCCGGGCGCGTCAACATCACCTCGAACAGCTCCGTCCTGCAGAACGGCACCATCGTCAATCCGAGCGGCACGACGACGATCATCGCCTCCGGCGGCAGCTTCACCCAGACGAACAACGCCACAATCCTCAGCAACGACCTGAACCTCAGCGCGCGCGACTCGATCGGTACGCAAACGACGGCAATCAAGGCGACGCTGACCGCGGGCGCGCAGCTCAACGCGACGGCCGGCAGCGGCGGCATCAATCTCGACATCACCGGCAGCGCGCGGGTAGTGGCCCTGCGCGCCGACCAGAATTCCGGCGCCTATGGCGACGTCAAAGTGCAGGCCACCGGTAGTCTCGAGGCCGTCGCCACCGGCGCGCCGAACGTCGTCGGCCGCAACATCACGCTGGTGAGCGACGAAGGGAGCATCGGCTCGACCTCGAACCTCATGCAGATGCGCGCGGTCGCGACGCAGCTTCCGAACGGCAGCCATGTCGACGGCGTCGTGAACGTCAGAGCCCGTGGCGATATCGGCATCGCGCAGACCGTCGGCGACCTGCGCGTCGGCCAGATCGCGAGCGCCGCCGGCAACGTCCGCATCGACGTCAACGCCGGCCGGCTCGTCTCGGCTTCGGGGCAGACGGCAGCGCAGGCGCTGAGCGCCGAGCAGCTGTCGCAGGGCTCGCGCGCCCTGAAGCTCACGGCGGCCGACGGCGCGGGGGCGGCCGCTCAAGCCAGCGTCGCGGCCTTCGAGAAGCAGGTGACGCAGAGCTACGGGCTCTACACCGCGCTGATGCGCAATGGTGAGATGAAGCAGCGCACCGTCAACGGTGTCAGCCGGCTCGTCTTCACGCTGAACGAGGACGCGATTGCGCTCTACCAGGCCTTCGCCGACGCCGCCGTGGGCGGCACCGCGACCGAGCAGCAGGTCATCGACTATGCGGAGAGCCGCTACGCCGCCTATGCGAGCGTCTTCGAGAAGGCCTATGGCAGCAGCTGGGCGAGCCAGGCGCGCTTCAATCCGGCCACGGCGGAAAGCAATTTCAGCTTCAGCGTAGCCGCCTCCGACGCCGCGCCGAACCTCGAAAGCCGGATCGCCGGCGACGCGGTCTGGACCGAGCGCCAGCTCGTCTCGGCGATCAACAAATCGGCACTCGAACCGGCCTCCGGCGTCGTCGGCAACGGCACCGCGCTGGTCATCGGCCGCGACATCACGCTGAACACCGCCGGCAGCATCGGCTCGCTCGCTCCGGACGTTCAGGTCGCGTTGTCGGATATCCGCAACGGCACGATCTCGAACGCCCAGCTCGCTGCGCTTGCGGTCGCGACCACGGCGGGCAGCGTCAAGATCATCGGCCAGAGGCAGGATGGCAGCCTTGTCGAGGTCACGGACCTCAATAATGTCCCCGTCGGGGTCACGCTCAGCCGCGTCGACGTCAAGCAGACCGCCCCGCTCTTCATCAACGCGAGCGGCACCTTCTCGGGCTCGGCGCAGGGCGACGTCTACGTCCAGGCGACCGGAACGCCGCAGGCGGCCGGCGGGACGCTGACTATCGGCCGGATCACGGCGACGGGCACGGTCAGTCTGCAGGCGCCGCAGTCGATCGCGGTCGGGACGCAGGCGGACGGAACGACGCCGCGCAGCCCGGTCCAGATCCAGACCGGGGGCGACCTCGTGCTGGTCGCCGGCGGCGGCAGCATCGGCTCCGCCGCGACGCCCCTGACCTACCAGATCGGCGGCCGGCTGGTTTCGGCTTCGGCGGCGGCCGGCGACGTCCACCTTGTCGCAAAGGGAGGAGACGCGCAGATCGGCCGCGTCTTCGCGTCCGGCACGGCCTCGCTGACGGCGCTCGAAGGCGGCATCCAGGGCTACCTGCCGGGTGTCGCGATCTCGGCCCGCTCGATCCTGCTCAACGCGACCGGCAATGCCGGTTCCGCGAGCGCCCGGCTGGGCCTGCAGGTCGGCGCAACCGGCGAGGTCTCGGGACAGATCGGCGGCTTCGCCTGGCTCTCCGCCCCCGCGGTCGGCGGGCAACCAGCCACGCCGTTGCGGATCGGCGAATTCAGCGCCACCAACGGCGTCGACGTGACGGCGGATGACGAGATCCGCATCCTGCGCAATCTGCGCTCCAGCAACGGCGCCGTCTCGGTCAACGGGAACAAGATCGCCATGGCGAGCGGCGCCGACCTCGCCGGAGCCGGCCGTGTCAGCCTCGCCTCGGCGAGCGCTATCGAGCTCGGGCGGGTGACGAGCTCCTGGGCTCCTCCCGCCGGCAGCGCGTCGATCCTGATCGCCGCGGCAGGCGCCATTCTCGGCAATGGCGATACCGGCACGCTGCTCGGCGCCACCGGAACCGGGGGCATGATCGATCTTCGGGCGGGCACCGGGATCGGCAGCGCAGCCGCTGCACTGACATTCGCCTCGCCGTTCCTCTCGGCAAGCAGCCTCGCCGGCGATGTCGTCCTCGCCGCATCGGGAACGACGCGTGTCGCGAGCCTCGTCGCCAGCTCCGGCGCGGCGGATCTCAGCGTAAGCGGTGATCTGACGGTCGATACGGTGACGACCGGTGGCGGCGCCCACATCAAGGCGACCGCCGGCACGCTCGACATCACCAGCCTGACCGCAGGTGCGAGCTCGGCCCTCTCGGCCTCCGGCACGGTCACGCTCGGCGACGCCACGACGACGGCGGGCGATCTCACAGTCACCTCGACGGCCGGAGGGCTGTCGCTGGCCGGGCTCGGCAGCGCCGGCAGGCTGACGCTCAGCGCAGCGACTTCGATCACGGCGACGGGGGCGCTGCTGGCCGGCGGTGCGACGGAAATCACGGCGCAGAACGGAACGCTGACCCTGGCGAGCCTGTCGGCCGGCGGCGCGACCTCGCTCACGGCGACCGGTCTTATCAGCCTGACCAGCGCGACGACCACCATAGGCTCCTTCTCGGCGGTTTCGAGCGGTGCCGGCATCACCGCCGACAGTATCACCGCCGCAACCGGTGCGACGCTGACCGCAGCCGGCCCGATCGCTATCACCACCGCCCTGAGGGCCGGTGACGCGGCGAACGTCACGACGACCGCCGGCACGCTCGGCATCGCCGGCCTGACGGCGGGCGCCAGCTCGACGCTCTCGGCCTCCGGCACCGTGACGCTCGGCGACGCGATCACCACGGCGGGCGATCTCACGATCACCTCGACGGCTGGAGGGCTGTCGCTGGCCGGGCTGGACAGCGCCGGCAAGCTGACGCTGACCGCCGCGGCGTCGATCGCAGTGACGGGCGCACTCCACGCTGGCGACACGGTCAACGCCACCGCGCAGAACGGCACGCTGACCCTGGCGAGCCTGTCGGCCGGCGGCGCGACCTCGCTCGCGGCGACCGGTCTGATCAGCCTGACCAGCGCGACGACCACCATAGGCTCCTTCTCGGCGGTTTCGAGCGGTGCCGGCATCACCGCAGGCACCATCGCGGCCGCGACCGGTGCGACGCTGACCGCCGCCGGCCCGATCGCGCTCAACACCGCCCTCTCCGCCGGCGAGACCGCGAACGTCACGACGACCGCCGGCACGCTCAGTATCGCCAGCCTGATGGCGGGCGCGAGTTCGGTACTCTCGGCCGCCGGTGCGATCACGCTCGGCGACTCGGCCACCACCGCGGGCAACCTCGATGTCACCTCGACCGGTGCCAGCCTGTCGCTCGCCGGGCTCGACGTCGCCGGCGATCTCACCCTGACCGCCGCGACCTCGATCTCCGCGACCGACTCGCTGTTGGCTCGCGGCACGATGGCGATCACGTCGCAGAACGGCGCGCTGACCCTGGCGAGGCTCGAAGCAGGTGGTGCGGCGACGCTCGACGCGACCGGAGCGAATGGCCTCGCCAGCGCGACATCGACGGCCGGCTTCTTCTCGGCACGATCGCACGCAGCCGGCATCACTGCCGGCACGATCGCTGCGGCGACAACAGCGTCGCTGATCGCGGGCGGTCCGATCGCGATCACCACCGCCCTCACGGCCGGCGAGGCGGCGAACGTCACGACAACGACCGGAACGATCACCATCGCCAGTCTGACTGCGGGCACGAGCGCCACGCTGTCGGCCTCCGGCACGGTCGCGCTCGGCGAAGCAACCACCGCCGCCGGCGATCTCACGGTCACCTCGACCGGCGCCGATCTGGCACTGGCTGACCTGGACAGCGCCGGCAAGCTGACGCTGACCGCCGCGACTTCGATCACGGCAACCGGCGCACTGCTCGCTGGCGAAGCGATGCAGATCACGGCGCAGAACGGCACGCTGACCCTGGCGAGCCTGTCCGCAGGCGGGGTGACTTCGCTCGAAGCCAACGGTCTGATCAGCCTGACGAGCGCGACCACGACAGCCGGCTCCTTCTCGGCCGTGTCGCGCGGAGCGGGCATCACCGCCGGCACGGTCGCTGCAGCGGCCTCGGCGACGCTGAACGCGGCAGGCCCGATCACGGTCACGACCGGCCTGACTGCGGGTGGGGCCGCAAACGTCGCCACCTCGGCCGGCTTTCTCGACCTCGTCAGCCTGCGAGCAGGCGCGAGTTCGACGCTCGCGGCCTCGGGCTCGGTCACGCTCGGCAACGCCGCGACGTCCGCGGGCGATCTTGCGGTCTTCTCGACCGGCAGCAACCTCGCCCTCGCCGGACTGGATATCGCCGGGGACCTCACCCTGACCGCCGCGACTTCGATCACGGCGACGGGGCCGCTGCTGGCTGGCAGGGCGATGAGCATCACGGCGCGGAACGGCGCACTGACGCTGGCGGCTTTGTCGGCGGGCGGTGCGACCACGCTCGACGCGACCGGAACGATCAGCTTCAGCCGCGCGGCGACCTCGGCAGGCCCCTTCTCGGCGCGGTCGCACGGAGCGGGCATTACGGCCGGCTCTATCGCCTCGGCGGCTGCAGCGTCGCTGAACGCGGCTGGGCCGATCGCGATCACCACCAGCCTGATCGCGGGCGGGGCGGCGAACATCGCGACGACGGGCACACTCGACATTGCCAGCCTTCAGGCAGGTGCGAGCTCGTCCGTTTCGGCCTCGGGCATGGTCTCTCTCGGCGATGCCACGACGACGGCGGGCGATCTCGCGATAACCTCCACCGGAGCAAGTGTGAGAGCGACGGCCCTTTCCGCCGCCGCGAACCTAACCCTCGCCGCCGCCGGCTCGATCGAGGCCGGAGCGCTCACGGCCGGCGGCCAAGCCACGGTCGAGGCCGGTGGTCAGGTGCGCCTGGCACATCTCCACAGCCGCGACGGCGGATTGTCGATCGCGGCGGCGGCCATCGACTCAGGCACGCTGCAATCGGGCACGACGCTCGCGTTGCTGGCGTCGGGGCCCGTCCTTCTCGGCTCCGCCGATGCGGGCACGGACCTCTCGATCCGCTCCTCGGCGGGCACGATTTCCGCCACCAGCCTGAAAGCCGGGCAAGCGGTTTCGATCGATGCGGCGGACGCCCTGGCTCTCGGCAGCGTCGCGGCGAGACGGGGCGGCATCGTCGCGATCTCCCGCAGTGCCGGGATCGTGGCCGGCGATCTGCGCAGCGGCGGCACTGCCACGCTTGCCGGCTTCGGCGCCGTTTCGGTCGAGCGCCTCTCCGCGCAGGGCATGACGGCGACGGCCTCGACCGGCTCGCTGGCGATCGCGACGCTGGATGCCACCGGCTCGGTGACGCTCCGCGCGGGCGCCGGCCTCTCAGTCGGTCGGCTTACGAGCACGGGGACAGCGGATGTCGAGGCACTCAACCGCATCACGATCGGCACGCTCCTGGCCGGTGGGGACATCCGCCTGACTTCGACGGGCGGCGAGCTGGCCGTCTCGACGGCACGCTCGAGCGCCTCTGCAATGCTCACGGCAGCTACCGATATCGAGGTCGGCACGATCACTGCCCGGGATGCCCTGACGCTGCTCGCCGGGCGCAGCGGCCAGGGCTCGATCAGCCTCGATCACGGTGCGGCGCAGCGCCTTGCCGGCGCTGCTCCGGACCAGCTCAGGCTCGGCCGCTTCAGTGCCGGCGAGAGCATCGTGGTGATGGGCACGCGCATCGTCGCCGATATCGTTCAAGGCGCCGGCAGTGGCGTACCGCTCGCGCTCGATGTCAGCGGCTTCCGCGGCCGCAGCGCCGAGCGTGTCGATCTGGCGGTCGAGGCCGGGAGTTTCAGGTCCAGCCGCTTCGACGCGATCGACGCTCGCCTGACCACGACCGCCGACCGGCTGCGCATCGAGGAGGCGTTCATCACCGGCACGCTGGCGCTGACGACACCGCACATGAAGGTCCTCGCCGACAACCGCACCCTGACGCCGGACTTCGGCTATGACGTGCAGCTCTTTTCGAGGAGTCGTCCCTTCTACCTCGACCTCGACCACAACAGGCTGACGACGAATGCCTACATCCTCCGTTTCGACTCCGACGTCGCGCAGATCCCACCTTCGGTCGGCGGCTCGCTGACCCGCGACATGGCTCGGCTGGGCGCCTGGCTGACCTCGTCCGCGGATGTGCCCGACGATCTTCCCGCCGGCCTGCAGGGAAACTGGCGCGGCTTCTGGAACGGCGCCGGCGCGGGAGAGTGGAGCAACGGCCCGTTCGGGCGTCCTCGCGGCTTCGTCTTCCCGGCCGACCCGGGCAGGCCGCCCGTCAATCTGGACGAGACAGAGGACCGGCCTTGAGGACAGCACGGCGCGGGACCTGGCGTCTCGCATTGGCACTTCTCGCCGGTTGTACCGCCGGATCAGCCTACGCTCAGATCGTCTCGCGCACGATCGAGAGCGAGGCTGATCGCCAGCGCCTGGAGATCGAGCGCCAGACCGCGCCGCAGCGCCAGAGCGGCCCTGCGGTGGTCGCTCCGCCCGTGGGGCCGCGGCTGGAATTTCCGGCGGGCGGCGCGAGCGTCGTGCTGACACGCATCGACTTCGACGCCTCGCGCTTCCTCACATCAGCCGAACTCGACGCGATCCGCGCGCGCTATGTCGGCCGGCGCGTCGATCTCGCCGAGATCGGCAAGATCCTGCAGGCCGTCAACGATCTCTACGCGGAGAAGGGACAGGTCACGGCGAGCGCCGTGCTGCCGCCGCAGAAGCTCACCGGCGGCGTTCTCAGGATCGGTCTCGTCGAGGGAAAGATCGGCAAGGTCTCGGTCTCCGGCGCCGTCCAGACCTGGCCCTGGTATGTGCGTTCGCAGGTCCCCGTCGTCGAGGGAGAGATCGTCGACACGCCGGATCTCAACCGCACCGTCTCGATCTTCAACCGCCTCAACGAGGCCCAGATCCGCGCCCAGCTCAACGCCGGCGCCAGCTTCGGGCTAACCGATCTAGACCTCATCCTCACCGAGGCGCCGCGAAACCTCGCCCAGATCTCGTTCGACAATCAGGGCGTGCAGTCGACCGGGCGCTATCAGGGCACGCTGTTCCTGCGCCACAGCAACCTGCTCGGGATCGACGATCGGCTCATCTTCTACGGCTCGCGGGCTCGCGGCAGCATCGTCGGCACCGGTAGCTATACGCTGCCGGTCTCGCCCTGGGGCACGCGGCTCGGCGTCAGCTTCACCCGCTCGGCCTATCACATCGTCAATGGCGCGATCCGCGAGCTGCGGCCGGAAGGCGTTTCGGAGAACGGGGCGCTCACCCTGTCCCAGCCGGTCTTCGCGACCGACGTCATCCTCCTGCAGGCCACCGGCGCAGCAGGATTCGGCTCCGGTCGCAGCAAGCAACTCGACATCGCGACGGTCGACACCAGCTACACCCGCGCGAGTGCGGGAGCGGCGCTGAGCCTCAATCTCGCCGGCCTCAACCATTCCTCGACTGTGAACTGGTCCCAGGTCGCCCATCGCGACAAGCTCGCCGATGTCAGGCGAAACTACACGATCTGGACCGGCAACACCGCCTCGATCTGGCGCATCACGGACGATGTCTACGCTTCGCTGGTCGGCGCCTGGCAGTACACCAACGAGAGCCAGCTTCCGGGCGACCAGATTTTCCAGATCGGCGGGCCGACGACGGTTCGCGGCTACCCGGTCGGCGCGGCCTTCGGCAATTCCGGCTTCTATGGCCAGGCCGAGCTCCACTATGTCTTGCCCGACGCGCTGAAGCAGCTCGAGGCCTTCGTGTTCCTCGATCACGGTAGGACCTATGCCAATCCCGCCTTCAGCAGCCGGGCGACCTCGATCGGCGCCGGCCTGATCTGGCGGCCGCTCGACTGGGCGACGCTCGAAGGCGGCGTAGGACGGCCGCTGGAGCGCGTCTCGGCCACGCAGCGTGACGCGGAGCTCTATTTCCGCCTAACTCTGCGCAAGACCATCTGAACCTTTCGACATCGCCATCCCGCCTTCAGGACAAGACCATGGCCCCTCTGCCCCTGTTCTATTCGAGCATCGCCGTCCTCGACCGCACGACGCATCGTGGAGCCCGGCTCGCCCCGGCCGAAAAGCCCTATGCCTTTGCGGCCCAGGCGCATGTCCTGCCGGCGCTGATGGCCGAGTTCGTGCCCGGCTGCCGCGACATGCCGATCCTCTTCCTGGAAGAAGCCGGCACCGTCTCACCGCTCTTCATGGTCGGCATGCGTCCCGGAGAAAGCCGCTTCGTCGACAGCGAAGGGCGATGGCGCGGCTATCACGCCCCGGCCTATCTGCGGCGCTCTCCCTTCATCGGCGGCGCCGTCTCCAGCGACCAGCAGGTCGTCTGCATCGACGGCGGCTTTGCCGGACTGCAGAACGAAACCGGCGAGCCCTTGTTCGGCGAGGATGGCGAGCCGGCCGAGGCGCTGCGGCGGATCATCGGCTTCGTGGCGGAGTATTCCGACGCAGCCAAGGCGACCGCAGCGTTCACGGCCGCATTGAAGGCGCTCGACCTGTTCCACACGATCAACGTCGAGATCCGCGCGGCCGACGGCACGACGTCCAGCTACACCGGCTTTGCGGCGGTCAGCGAAGAGCGCCTCAACGCGCTTCCGGATGAGGCGTGGCTCGACCTGCGGCGCAAGGGCTATCTCGTGCCAATCCATGCCCATTTGATCAGCCTGGCAAATTTCGCCCTGCTCGGCGACCGCCTCTGACAGGCGCCTCGCCGAGACAAGGTGCGCCAGCGCCTGCGGCGATCGGCCGCCTGCCGGCCGGATGGCTAGTAATGGAACGTCCAGAGGAGGCTTTCGCTCAAGCCCTTCAGCGCCTCGACCGCATCCGGCCGCTCGCGCGCCAGCGTCGTGATCAGCGCGTCGGCCACGGCGAAGGCCGCGGTCGGCGAGTTCGGCAGGAAGCTGTTGCGGGCGGGCGCGAACAGCGTCATGTCCGCCAGCGGCACCAGCGGCGATGACGGCCCGTCTGTCAGCGCGATGAGCACGGCGTCGCGCTTCTTGGCGAATCTCGCGAGCTCCAGCGTCGCGCGCGAATAGCGCGGCAGCGAGATCGCGATGACGACATCCTCCGGACCGGCCGAGAGCATGTGGCGCACGGCCCGCTCCGGCCCGCCGCGCGAGGAGGCGAAGACGACATCGGCGTCGAGATAGAGCGCCAGCCCATCCTCCAGGAAGGCGCCGACATGGTGGCTCGCGCCCGAGCCGACGATGAAGATCCGACGCGCCTTGAGCAGGAGGGCGATGGCGCGGTTGACCGTCTCCTCTTCCAGTGTCGCAATCGCCTCGTCGAGGTTGGCGGCCTCGCCCTTCAGCGTCGTCGCCATGGTGGCGAAAACCGAGCCTGCCGCCGCACGCGCATCGGCGAGGCCCTCGACCGGTGCGAGCGCGACCTTGAGTGCCGTCGACAGCGCGGCGCGGAAATCCCCATAATTGCGATAGCCGAGCGCCCGGACGAAACGGGTGACCGTCGCGGTCGAGGTGCCGCTCTTCTCGGCCAGCCCCTCGATCGTCACCGTCGCGGAATCGAGCGGGCTCTGCAGCACGAAATCGGCTGCCTTGCGATGGCCCTCGCTCAGCGAGGGGTAGATCCGGGCGATGCGGTTGGCGAGGTCCGTCGTCGGCTTCAGGGCGCGTGACATGGCTTTTCCGCTGATTGACGTCGGATCATTTTCATGTTTGCTACCGCGTGAAAATAAAACTGTCAAAAAACGATAACCTACGGGAATGGAGAAGGACCGATGCGGCAGCGCGCACTGATGACCATCCTGCTCGGCGCAAGCATGCTGAGCGCGCCCGCCATGGCGCAGACCCTGCGCGTCGCGCTGGCTTCCGAGCCGACCGCGGTCGACCCGCATTATCACGACCTCACCCCCAACAATGCGCTCGCCCTGCACATCTTCGACCATCTCGTCCGCCAGGACGAGAAGCAGGCCCTGCAGCCCGGCCTCGCCACCTCCTGGGAGAATGACGGCAAGAACCGCTGGACCTTCAAGCTGCGCCAGGGCGTCAAGTTCTCGAACGGCCAGCCCTTCGGCGCGCAGGACGTGGTCTTCACCTTCTGCCGCACCCTGAAGAACGAGACCAAGGTCTCCGGCTCCTTCGCCGACATCACCGGCAATTTCGCCAAGGTCGAGACCCCCGACGCCAACACGCTGGTGATCGAGACCAAGACGCCGGAGCCGCTGCTGCCGACCCTGCTCTCGGGCCTGCCGATCCTCTCCGCCTCGATCGTCCAGCACGGCGACATCACCTACGACGTCGAGAAGAACTGCGGCGTCACCGGCCCCTGGCCGACCGTCAACAACATCAACGACGGCTCGATGGCGATCGGCACCGGCCCGTACAAGCTGAAGTCCTATGTCCGCGGCTCGGCGATCGAGATCGAGCGCAACCACAACTACTGGGGCGAGGCCGAGCCCTGGGCGAGCGTGCGCTTCCTGCCCGTGACCAATGCCGGCCCGCGCCTCGCCGGCCTGCTCGCCGGCGACTATGACGTGATCGAGAGCCCGGCCGCGCGCGACCTCAACCGGATCAAGGGCGACAAGCGCTTCAGCTCGGTCATCACGCCCTCGACCCGCATCGTCTATTTCCAGCTCGACGTCGCCCGCGACGAGAGCCCCTTCGTCAAGGCGCCCGACGGCAAGAACCCGCTTAAGGATGCGCGCGTGCGCAAGGCGATGTCGCTCGCCATCGACCGCGAGGCGATCGTCAAGCGCATCATGGATGGCGCCGCCGAGCCGGCCTACCAGTACTTGCCGACCGGCATGTTCGGCACGCTGCCGAACCCGCCGAAGCAGGCCTATGACCCTG
>JAEXUU010000548.1 GCA_023452965.1 Pseudomonadota bacterium
GCCTCTGCCTGACACAGGAGGTCCACTACCTCTCCGACCTGCGCTGAGGGGCGCCGGGCGGCAGAGACCGCACTTTCCAAGCAAGCCGCCGCAGAGCGGTCAGACTTAACCGGAGGAAGTGAATGATTGCAGGTTTCAGACGCTTGCTGGCGACGCGCCGTAGCGCCCTCGCCGGCTTGATGGCATTCGCGCTTTGCGCGCCCGCCGCAGCACAGAATTTTCCCACCAAGCCGATCACCCTGATCGTGCCCTTCGCGGCCGGTGGCCCGAGCGACGTGATCGCGAGGCTGCTCGGCGAGCACATGGGCCGGACGCTCGGCCAGCAGGTCGTGGTCGAGAACGTCGCCGGCGCCGGCGGCACGGCAGGCGCCAAGCGCCTCGCCACGGCCGAGCCCGACGGCCACACCTTGCTGATCCACCACCTCGCTCTGGCGGCCGCGCCCGCGCTCTACAACAATCTCGGCTACGATACGCAGACCGCGTTCGCCCCGGTCGGCCTGGTCAATACCGGACCGATGGTCGTTGCCGGCAAGCTCGCCCTGCCCCCGGTCGACGGCAAGGCCTTCTTTCCCTTTGCCAAGCAGCAGGCCGACAAGCTGACCGTCGCCCATGCCGGTGTCGGCTCGAACGCGCATCTTTGCGCCGTCCTGCTTTCGCAGGCCCTGGGCGTGAAATTCGCCCAGGTCGCCTATCGCGGCACCGGCCCGGCCATGAACGACCTCGTCGCTGGTCAGGTTGACGTGCTCTGCGACCAGTCCACGACCGCGGTGCCGCAGGTGCAGGGCGACAAGATCCGCGCCTATGCTGTGACCTCGGCCGAACGCCTCGATGTCCTGCCCAATGTTCCGACTGCGGAGCAGGCCGGCACCAAGATCGACATGACGATCTGGCACGGGCTCTATGCGCCGAAGGGCACGCCCGCAGCGGCGCTCGACAAGCTCAACGCTGCCCTGACCGCTGCGCTGAAGCAGCCGAGCGTGCTCGAACGCTTCAAGGCCGTCGGCACCAGCGCCTTCCCGCAGGCCGAGTGGACCCGCGAGGCGCATGCAAAGCGCTTCTCCGCCGAGGTCGCGAAATGGGCGGCCTCGCTCAAGGCGGCCGGGGTCACCCTGCAGAACGTCAACTGACCGAACACACGCGCCGCTCGCAACTGCGGGCGGCGCGTGCTACCGGCGGAACCATGTCCGCCAATCTCGTGCCCCTCGAAAGTCTCCTGGACCTGCCTGCCCATGCCCGCCTGCTCGGGCTCGATCTCGGCACCAAGACGATCGGCCTCGCGCTTTCGGATGTCGAGCGCCAGATCGCGACGCCACTGGAGACGATCCAGCGCGTCAAGTTCGGCCTCGATGCCGCAGCCCTGCTGAAGATCGCCGAAAAGCACGCCGTCGCCGGGCTGGTGATCGGCCTGCCACTCAACATGGACGGCACCGAAGGCCCTCGTGCCCAGTCGACACGTGCCTTCATCCGCAACCTATCGCCGCTGACCTCGCTCCCGATCGTCTTCTGGGACGAACGCCTTTCGACGCTCGCCGTGACGCGGACCCTGCTCGATGCCGACGCCTCGCGCGCCAAGCGTGCGGCGGTCGTCGACAAGATGGCTGCCGCTTACATCCTCCAGGGCGCGCTTGATAGGTTGGCCCGGCTGGCGCCGGAAGAAGAATAGGCAGCAGCTCAGGGCATAGCCTGGTCGCAGACTGGCGACTTCAGCCGAGAAGGCATCGTCGTGCTCCGAGGTCGCAGGGCACATCCTCCCCCATGACGGCATGCGCCCACAAAAGAATCGCCACCGCCGGCAGGCGATGGCGATCGATCAAGCGGATTGGCTGGCGCAGAACTACCTAAGCCAAGTTCGTGCCAGCTTTGTGCTCAGCGGTAGCTGCCGCCGGCCGGGTCGCGAATATTGTCCGGAGCATAGCCGTAGCCATAGTAGCGCGGCGCGTAATAGCGGCGCGGTGCGACATAGACCGGCTCCTCATAGACATAGCGCGGCCCATACCCATACCCGTAGCCATAGACCGGCTCGGCGTAGGCCGGCCGGCTGGCCGCGATGGCCGCCGCGCCAAGGACGCCAAGGCCGACGCCTGCTGCAATGGCGGCGCCGCGATTGGCCCGCCAACCGCGACGGTAATAATACTGCGAGTACTCGGCCTGTGCTGAGTCGAGACGGCTCTTGTCGAACGAAACAGCGCGACCCTGCTCGGCCGATGCCGGTGCCATCGTCGCTGCCAGCAGGCCACCGGCCAGCGCTGCGGTCAGGGCGAGGCGGCTCTTTCCAAATTCAAGCATGGCTCTCTCCTCTAGGCGGGGTGTCCGCCCGTATCGTGGAATCTGGAGGTGGGCCGGTGAATGGCAGCTGAACCAATCGCGGCCGACCATTTTCTGGGACAATCGCCTTTCGACGCTGGCCGTCACGCGGACCTTGCTCGATGCCGACGGTCATCGCCGTGACATTGAGCCGACGCTGCAGACCGCAGCGCTGGCCGGAGGGCGCCGAAATCGGTGGGGAGTTGTCATCCTTCTCAAAACTCGCAGGAACCAAACAGGGTGGTGTACTGCCCAAAAGGCCGTCACCGCCGGAAAGCGGTGACGCTTTCACGATCTCGATCAGCCACGATCAGGCCCTTCTAAGGGCTGTCGCCGTTCGGCGAGAACGCGGCCGAACCGAAAGCTCAACGATACCCTGGCCCCATAGGGTCCCAAGTATTGTTGGGATAATAGACATAGGGTTTCTGGAGATAGGTTCCGCCCGCCGGGTCGCGAATGTTATCGACATACTGGCCACCAACATAATAGTAGCC
>JAEXUU010000603.1 GCA_023452965.1 Pseudomonadota bacterium
CAAGATGAGCTGAGCAGCCCGCGCTTCTCTGCGGGGTCATCCCGGACAAGCCGCGGCAGCGGCGCCGATCCGGGATCCATGCCTGAACCGTTCAGGCATGGATCCCGGGTCTCCCTTCGGTCGCCCGGGATGACCGCGCGGTAGACGGATCGAAACTGCAAAGGCATTCCCTTGCTCACCCTTTTCATCCAGCAGGTGCTGAACGGGCTGCTCGACGGGGTCTATTACCTCCTGATCGCGCTCGGCCTGTCGCTGATCTTCTCGCTCGGCGGCATCGTCAACCTCGCGCACGGCGCCTTCTATGCGATCGGCGCCTATCTCACGATCGTGCTGGCGCCGCATATCGGCTTCGGCGGCGCGATCATCGCCTCGCCGGTGCTCGTCGCTTTGCTCGGCATCGTCATCGAGCGCGGGCTGTTCCAGCGGTTCTACCGCTCGGACCCGATCCTGTCCCTGCTCCTGACCTTCGGCCTCGCCATGGTCGCCGAGCAAACCCTGCGCATGATCTTCGGTGCGCCGCCGCTCTCCTTCTCGATCCCGCCGGAGCTGCGTGGCCAGATCTTCATCGGCGACTTCATCTATTCGCGCTACCGCGCCTTGCTGCTGCTGATCGCGGCGGCCTGCGTGATCGGCCTCTGGTTCCTGCTGCAGCGCACCGCCTTCGGCCGCGTCGTGCGGGCCGGCGTCCAGAACCCCGACATGGTCGGCGCGCTCGGCATCTCCCTGCAGCCCTACATGATGGCGATCGCCGGCATCGGCATCGGCCTGGCCGGCCTCGCCGGCGTGCTGCTCGCACCGATCTACTCGATCCATCCCGCCATGGGCCAGGAGATCATCACCCCGGCCTTCGTCGTCGTCGTCATCGGCGGGCTCGGCTCCTTCTGGGGCGTCGTCGTCGCCGCCATCATGGTCGGCCTCGTCAAGGGCATCACCATCGGCCTCGGCTTCACGCAATGGTCGACCGCGGTGATCTATCTGATGATGCTGCTCGTCCTCCTCTTCCGTCCGCGCGGCCTGTTCGGCGAGCGCATCCAGCGCTTCGAGTGAGGCCGCGATGAACCCGACCGCACGCGACTATCTCCCGCTCGCCATCGCCGCCATCGGCCTGGCCGCCCTGCCCTCGCTGATGCATGCCATCGGCCTCGGCACGACCTCGGCCACCGAGGTCGTCGTCTTCGCCATCGCCTGCATGGCGCTGAACAACCTCGTCGGCACCACCGGCCTGGTCTCCTTCGGCCATGGCGCCTGGTTCGGCCTCGCCGCCTATGCAGCCGGCCTGATCCAGCGCAACTGGCTGCCCGGCCAGTTCGCGCTGCCGATTCTGCTGGCGCTGGTCTTCGTCGGGCTCGTCGCCGTCACCTTCGGTGCACTGATCCTGCGCCGCAGGGGCGTCTACTTCTCGCTGCTGACGCTGGCGTTGACCGCGATGATCTATTCGGTCGCCTTCCGCTGGACCTCGGTCACCGGCGGCGAGGACGGGCTGGGTGGCATCAAGCGCCCGCTCTTCGCTGGCGTCGATTTCGAGACCGCCCTGCCCTTCTACACGCTGGTCGCGACGATCGGCTTCGGCGTGGTCTACTGTCTCTGGCGCTTCCACCGCTCGCCGGTCGGCACGGTCCTGGTCGCGATCCGCGAGAACGAGCAGCGCGCCCGCTTCCTCGGCTACGCCACCACCCGCTACAAGCTCGTCGCCTTCACGCTTTCGGCCGTGCTGACCGGTCTCGCCGGCACGCTTCTGCTGTTCAACAACCGCATGACCTCGGCCGAGCCGATCTCGGTCGCCTTCTCCGGCGAATTGCTGGCGATGGTCGTGATCGGCGGCATGCGCTCCTTCCTCGGGCCCGCGCTCGGCGCGCTCTTCTTCGTCGTCTTCCGCGACTATCTTTCCAGTGTCACCGAGAACTGGTTGTTCTGGTTCGGCCTACTCTTCGTCGCCTTCATCGTCTTCTCGCCGGACGGTCTCGTCGGCGTCGGCCAGCGCCTGCTCAAGCCTTTCCGCAAGGTCCCGGCCGAGGATGCTGCAATGTCGGCCCGCAAGGCCGGCGCGGTCGAGCTGCCGGCCTTCATGAAGCCGGCCGATGCCGGCGACGGCACGATCCTCGCCGCGAAGGGCCTCGCCAAGAGCTTCGGCGGCATCAAGGCGGTCGAGAATGTCGACATCACCATGCGCGACCGCAAGCTGCATGCGCTGATCGGCCCGAACGGCGCCGGCAAGACCACCGCCTTCAACCTGATCTCCGGCCTGTTCCCGCCCGATCGCGGCGAAGTCCGCCTGCGCCAACGCGACATTGCCGGGCTCTCGCCGGAGGCAATCACCCAGGCCGGCATCGGCCGCGCCTTCCAGATCACCAACCTGTTCCCGACGCTCTCCGTCGCCGAAAACGTCCGCCTCGCCGTGCAGGCGCGGGCGCCCGAACGCTTCGGCTTCTGGCGCGCGGCGGGAGATCTGGAACAGATCAACGATGAGTCCCGCCAGGTCATTTCGACCATGGGCCTCTCCGGCATCGAGACAGCGGAGGCCGGTTCGCTGAGCTATGGCGGCCAGCGCTTGCTCGACATGTCGCTGGCACTGGCGACGAGCCCGCGCGTGCTCCTGCTCGACGAGCCGCTCGCAGGCCTCGCCGCCGCCGAACGCGAGCGCGTCGGTAACCTCATCAAGTCGATCTCGCGCGACCTGCCGGTGCTGCTCGTCGAGCACGACATCGACCGCGTCTTCGCCATCGCCGACCATGTCACGGTGATGAACGAGGGCTCGGTGCTGGTCGACGGTACGGTCGAGGACGCCCGCTCTTCGCCGAAGGTGCAGGAAGTCTATATCGGCTCGGGAGCCCATGCGCTCGCCGAGAAGCCACGCGAGAGCGCCGCCGGCTCCAAGGTCCTGCTCGGCCTCGACAAGGTCGACACCTTCTACGGCAAGAGCCACATCCTGCGGCAGGTCTCGCTCGACGTGCATGAGAACGAGATCGTAGCCCTGCTCGGCCGCAACGGCGCCGGCAAGTCGACCCTGCTCAAGACGATCACCGGCATCGCCCCGCCGGCGCAGGGCTCGATCACGCTCGCCGGCGGCGACATCGCCCGCCTGCCGCCTGCCAGGATCGCACGCGCCGGCATCGCCTATGTCCCGCAGGGGCGCGGCCTGTTCGCCGGCATGAGCGTCAAGGACAATATGGAGCTCGGCCGCCTGCGCCGCATCACCGGCAATGGCGTGCGCTGGGAGGACGAGAAGATCTTCTCCTTCTTCCCGCGCATCAAGCAGCGCTGGCATTCCCCTGCGGACTACCTCTCCGGCGGCGAACAGCAGATGGTGGCTGTGGCCCGGGCACTGTCCGGCGATACCAGGGTGCTGCTGCTCGACGAGCCTTTCGAAGGGCTGGCGCCCGCCGTCGTCGAGGAACTGTTCGAGGCCTTCGACAAGCTACGCCGGGAGATCGCCATCGTGATCGTCGACCACCATCTCGATCTCGCGCTCGCGCTCTCGGACCGCACCGTCGTGCTCGAACGCGGCCAGGTCACCCATACCGGCCCCTCGCGGGCGCTGAGCCAGGATCTGGCGCTGCGCCGGCAGGTGCTTTGGCTGTGATGAGCTGTCCGATAGACGGCAAAGGCACGGGGAACCCTCTCCTGGAAGGAGAGGGCAGAGCGAGGTGTAGGCGGTTCGACCAGCTACGCGAGCGCTCACCGCACGGCCATGTTCAAGCCAATGACTTCTCTCCCGCACACATCACC
>JAEXUU010000202.1 GCA_023452965.1 Pseudomonadota bacterium
CTATGGGCGCGGGCTCGACATCCATCTGCACGATGGCGGCGAGACCGGCCTCGCCGAGATCGACGATATCGTGGCCCGCACGCGCGCCACCGGCCTGGAAGGACGCACGACGATCAGCCACGCCTTCGCCCTCGCCGATGCTGCGCCCGCCCGCTTGGAGACGACTGCGCAGGCCTTGCGCGAGGCGAAGGTCTCGATTCTTTCGAGCATCCCGGGTGGTGACCGCTGCCCGCCTATTCCAAAGCTGCGCGAACTGGGCGTCGACGTCTTCTTCGGTTCCGACAATATCCGCGACTGCTGGAACCCCTCCTCCGTCATCGGCATGATCGACCGGATGATGCTCGCGACCTATCGCTTCGGGCTGCGGCGCGACGAGGACATCGCGGCGCTGCTCGACCATGCCACGACGATCCCGGCACGCGTCGCGGGGCTGGGGGACGGCGAGATCAAGGTTGGCACACGCGCCGACCTGATCGCTTTCGAGGCGCTTCACCTGCCGCAGGTCATCATCGAGCGTCAAATCCCGAGCATGGTGATCGCAAACGGAGCCATCGTTCACGGATGATCTGCGCGGCGGTTGGCCGGCAACGGCGACGGATCGCAGGACAGCATTGCCGCGCTTGGCCATGAGCAGCCGCGCGCCGATGCGACGGCCAGATCGTCGTTAAAGACCTCGTCGAATATCTCTATCGCGACCTCGGCCGTCGTTCCCGACTGCAGGTTCAGCGCCGCGCTCGCGGATCGTGTTCGACCAGTTAGGGACGAGCCCGACAAGATCGCCGGCGCCAGCTCATCTGCAAGTGCACGGTTGGCAAACCCCGACGATGCCCGGACCTGCTGATCGATCTGCCGATGTCATGATGCCATGGTCGGATGCAACCTCACCTCCCTGGTCACCCAGGGCATCAGTTCGCCGAACATCGGCATGTAGACATCGCGGAAGATGGCCCGCGAGACATCGGCGACCTTGGCGGGCAATGGGCCAAGCTCGCCTGCGCGGGCCACGATCGAGATCGGCCGGCTGAAGGCCGGGCCGGGAAAGCGGCGCAGCTCGATCGCCGAAAGATGGCTGATGCTGCGTGCGATCGAGGTCGCGGGCAGGAGGGCCCAGCCGAAGCCGCCCGCAACCATCGCCGCGACAGAGTCGACGCTGTCGAAGGCGAAGGCGAATTCCGGCTCCAGCTTCATCCGCCTCAGATGGCGGTCGATCAGCCGGCCGAGATCGCTGCTGAGGCTGTTGCGCACGAAGGTATTCTGCATCGCATAGGCCTTGAAGGCGGCAAGGTCGGACAGATCCGGCGCCCCCTTCGGCACCAGTAGCGCAATCGGTTCGTCCATCACGTCATGGCGTTCGAGGCCTGCCGCATCGTCGAAGCGGCCGGCAGCGACCAGCAGGTCGAGGCTGCGGTCCAGCAGACGCGCGCGCAGTCCGGTGTTGAAGTCGGTCGAGATCGAGAACGCCCGAATCTGCTTCTTCGCGCCCCTGATGAAGTGCGGCAGGAAATGGATCGCCAGCGAGTCGATCAGGCCGATCCGGATGCTCGGCAACAGCGCGTCGAAGCCGAGGCGGACATCGGCATCGAGCACCTTGGCCTGCCTGATCATCAACTCGGCATGGCGCCGGACGATGCTTCCGAGCACGGTCGGCATCGTCGGCCGGCGGGAGCGATCCAGCAGCGGTGCGCCGAAATGGCGCTCGAGCTGGGTTAGCGCATGCGACACGCCGGAGGGGGTGATGCCGGCATCGCGTGCTGCGAGGGAGAGACTGCCGCGCTCGCAGATCGCGGCGAAGATCGCGAGCTCGCGCAGGTGAAGGTTGAGGAAGGCCTGCTCCATCGGCCCAGCATAGCGCTTTTTGTTGAGCATCTGTCACTTGAATCATGAGCTTCTCGCACCATGCTCACGGATGCCTCAGTGGAGGCATAGTGTAAGACATTGCAATATAACAGTTTATCTCTTTCCTGATCGGCGCGGGTTTTGTCGGTGCCCATTTCTTGGGCGAATCGTCGATTGCCCGACCCCGGGCTGGCGCCTAAGCCTTCTTCGCTCTTCGAAGACGCCCGCATGACAACGATCGGGCGGGCACTTGGCGGTAAGGGGAACTGTCCATGCTTTTGACGCGTCGTGCATTGAACCGCGGAATCCTGGCGGCCGGCCTGCTGGGTGTTTCCGGCCGTAGCGCCAGCGCCGAGACCACGCTGGAGCGCATCAAGAAGGCCGGCGAGCTGGTCGTCGCCACCGAGGGCCAGTACCCGCCCTTCGAATTCGTGCGCGACGGCAAGCTCGTGGGCCTCGGCCGGGACCTGCTCGAGGAGGTGACTGGCAAGCTCGGCGTCAAGCTGAAGCAGCTCGACCTGCCCTTCCAGGGCATCCTGCCTGGCCTGATCGCCAAGAAGTTCGATCTGGTCGCCACCTCGTTGGGGCTGACCGAGGAACGGGCCAGCCGCTACGCCTTCACCATGCCGACCGGCATCAGCCAGGCCCACGTGCTCAAGCGCAAGGGCAATGCCGCAATCTCCTCGCTGGCCGATCTCAACGGCAAGGTGGTCGCGACGCAGCTCGCCTCTTCGGTCGAGCCGACCGCCAAGGCTCTGGACGAGAAGCTGAAGGCCGAGGGCGGCAAGGGCTTCGGCGAGCTCAAGCTGTTCCCTGCCTTCTCCGACACCTTCCTGGCCGTGGGCAGCGGCGTCGTCGACGCCGCGATCGCCAATCTGCCGTTGATGCTGCTGCTGATGCGCGACCGGCCGGGCGTCTTCGAGATCGTCGGACCTGCGACCGAGCGGAAGACCTATCTCGCCTGGGCGACCCGTCCGGAAGATGCCGAGCTCCGCGACTTCGTCAACGGCGTGTTCAGGGAGCTGCGGGCCAGCGGGAAGATGGGCGAGCTGCAGGAGAAATGGCTCGGCATCAAGCTGGACCTGCCCGATACCGGCTACCTGCCGGCCGGTGCGCTCTAGCACGAACGCGCAGGCGCTCCCGCAATGGATTTCAGTGTCGAGGCCGCACTTGCCGCCTTGCCTGCGCTGCTGCGGGCGACGGGGACGAACATCGCCATCGCGGCCGCCGCGATGGCTCTCGCCCTTGCCGGCGGCATCTTCCTGACCATCCTGCGTTCGTTGAAGATCGCGCCGGTCAATCTGGCGATCGGCGTCGTGATCAGCTTCATTCGCGGCACGCCGGTTCTGATCCAGATATTCCTGTTCTATTACGGGCTCCCGGCACTCGGCCTGCAGCTCGATCCGCTGACGGCGGGCATCTGCGCCATCGCCTTCAACAGCACGATCTTCATCAGCGAGATCATGCGCGGTGGCCTCGCCGACATGGATCCCGGCCCGGTCGAGGCGGCGATCGCGCTCGGCCTCAAGGCCCGCGCCATCTGGGGCAAGGTGGTGATCCCGCAGCTGCTGCTGCGCATCCTGCCGCCGCTGGTCAACGAGGCGACCATCATCCTCAAGGGCACGGCGCTGCTCTCGGTCATCACCGTGGTGGAGCTGTTCCGCACCGCCCAGCAGATCTCGGCGACGACGTTCCGGCCGTTCGAGACCATGCTCGCGGCGGCCGCGATCATTCTCTTGCTCAACGTCCTCGTCAGCCAGTTCGGCGGCATGCTCGAGCGCCGGCTCGCGGCACGGAGGGGCTAGGATGGCGCTCGACCTCTCGATCATCGCCGACAATGCAGGACTGTTCGCCAAGGGCGCGGTCGCAACCGTCTACATCTCGCTCGCGGCCATCGCCGCCGGGCTGCTCATCGCCTTCCCGGTCGCGCTCCTGCGGCTTTCGCCCCGGCGCGTGATGAGCTGGCCGGCGATGGCCTATGTCGAACTCTTCCGCAACATCCCGTTCATCGTGATGCTGTCGCTGTTCTTTTACGGGCTGCCCTTCTTCGGGCTCAGGCTACAGCCGATGACGACCGGCATCGTCGCGCTTGCATTGTTCGGTAGCGCTTATTTCGCCGAGATCGTTCGCGGCGCCATTCTCTCCGTGCCCCGCGGCCAGATGGAATCGGCCCGTGCCATCGGCATGTCCTATCTGCGGGCCCTGCGCGAGATCATCTTCCCGCAGATGCTGCGCTTCTTCATTCCGGCGGCGACCAACACCTCGATCTCGCTCGTGAAGGAGAGCGCCGTGCTGGCGACGCTCTCGGTCGCCGAACTGACCTATCAGGGGTTGATCGTCCAGGGCCAGACCTACGCGCCCTTCGAGGTCTTCCTGGCGACGGCGGCGATCTACTGGGGCCTGACCGCGCTGCTGGCGGCGGGTTTCCGCGCCTCGGAACGGCGACTGGGCGGCCAGGGGCGACGCGGCTTCTCCTCGCGCCATCGCCTGGCGGCGCGCTATCTCTCGCTCGAGCCGGAGCCACGCTCATGACCGCGCCTCCCGTGCTGAGCGTGCGCGGACTGCGCAAGAGCTTCGGTGCCATGACCGCGGTCGCTGGCGTCGATCTCGATGTCGGGGCCGGCGAGATCGTCTGCATCATCGGCCCGAGCGGCTGCGGCAAGAGCACCTTCCTGCGCTGCATCAACTATCTTGAGCGGCCGGACGAAGGCACGGTCCGCATCGCCGGGGACTATATCGGCCGCGAGCCCGCCGCAGCGGGCGGGACGCGCCTGCAGTCCGGGCGCCAGATCGACCGGATGCGGCCGCGCATCGGGCTCGTCTTCCAGCAGTTCCATCTCTGGCCGCATCTCTCCGCGCTGGAGAATATCGCCCGCGCACCGATCCGGCTGCGCGGCGTCGATCGCAATGAGGCGGAGGCGCAAGCGCGCCGGCTGCTGGCCCGGTTCGGGCTCGCGGCCAAGGCCGACCGCATGCCCGCCGACCTGTCCGGAGGCGAGAAGCAGCGCGTCGCGATCGCCCGTGCACTCGCCATGAAGCCGGAACTCATGCTGTTCGACGAGCCGACCTCGGCGCTCGATCCGGAAGTCGTCGGCGATGTGCTGCGCCTGATGAAGGAGCTCGCGGAGGAAGGCATGACCATGGTGGTCGTGACCCATGAGCTCGGCTTCGCGCGCAAGGTCGCCGATCGCATCGTCTTCTTCGACGCCGGCCGCATCGCCGAGATGGGGCCGCCGGACGAACTCATCGACAGGCCGCGTTCGGAACGCCTGCGGCTGTTCCTCTCTCACTTCCAATAGGCCGCCGCGGCGGCCCTCCTTCACGCCACCACGAGGCCAAGATGACCGATACCCTGACCAGCTTGCCGGAGCATGGCCACGCCACCTTCCTGTTCTCCGAGCTCGCGCTCGATCTCGACAATCTGAAGGCCGACATCGCCTTCCTCGGCATTCCCTATGGCCACCCCTATAC
>JAEXUU010000707.1 GCA_023452965.1 Pseudomonadota bacterium
CCGCTGATCCTGCCGCCCGTCGTCACCGGCTACCTGCTGCTGATCGGCTGCGGCCGGCGCGGCCCGATCGGCCAATGGCTCTATGACTGGTTCGGGATCGTACTCTCCTTCCGCTGGACCGGGGCGGCGCTGGCCTGCGCCGTTATGGGCTTTCCGCTGCTGGTCCGCGCGATCCGCCTCTCGATCGAGGCCGTCGACCGCAAGCTGGAGGATGCGGCCGGGACGCTGGGGGCGAGCCCCGCCTGGGTCTTCCTGACCGTGACGCTGCCGCTCTGCCTGCCCGGCATCCTTGCCGGCATGATCCTGTGCTTCGCCAAGGCGATGGGCGAGTTCGGCGCCACCATCACCTTCGTCTCCAACATTCCCGGGGAAACGCAGACCCTGCCTTCAGCGATCTACACCTTCACCCAGGTCCCGAACGGCGACGCCGGCGCGCTGCGGCTGACGCTGATCTCGATCGCGATCTCGGTCGCGGCCTTGTTCGCCTCCGAGGTGCTGGCGCGGGTTATCGGAAAGCGGATCGCAGTCGAATGACCAACGCCATCGAAATCGCGGTTTCGCACCAGCTCGGCGCCTTCGCGCTCGCGGCCGACTTCACCTCGAACGGCCGCCTGACCGCCTTGTTCGGACGCTCGGGCTCCGGCAAGACCTCGCTGGTCAACATCATCGCCGGACTGATCCGGCCGCAGCGCGGGCGCATTGCGATCGACGGCCAGGTGCTGCTCGACAGCGAACGCGGCATCTTCGTACCCAAGCACAAGCGCCGCATCGGCTACGTCTTCCAGGAGGCGCGGCTGTTCCCGCATCTCACGGTCAGGCAGAACCTGCTCTACGGCCAGTGGTTCGCGCCCAAGACCGATGCCGTCGGCAGCGAGATCGCGGACGTGCTCGATCTGCTCGGCATCGGGCACCTGCTCCACCGCCACCCCGGGAGGCTTTCGGGCGGCGAGAAGCAGCGCGTCGCCATCGGCCGCGCCTTGCTGGCCAAGCCGCGCCTTCTGCTGATGGACGAGCCCCTCGCCTCGCTGGACGAAGCGCGCAAGGCCGAAATCCTGCCTTACATCGAGCGCCTGCGCGACGCTTTCGGCATTCCGATCGTCTATGTCTCGCATTCGGTCGCGGAGGTTGCGCGGCTGGCGTCCAATCTCGTCGTGCTCGTTCAAGGCAGCGTCATCGCCAGCGGCAGCACGATCGACCTGATGTCGCGGCCGGACGTGCCGCTGCTGTCGGCAGCGCCTGAAGCCGGCTCCGTTCTCGACGCGCGAATCCTGCGCCATGAACCCGAGCATGGCCTCTCCGTGCTGGAAACCCAGGCCGGGCAGGTGCAGGTACCACATCGGGCGCAGCCTCCCGGCAGCCGGCTGCGCGTGCGCATCCTCGCCAGCGACGTGCTGATCAGCCTGCAGCCGCTGCAAGGCATCAGCGCGCTCAACGTGCTGAGCGGCACCATCGCAGAGATCGGCGCACGCCGGAGCGGAGGATCGGCCCTCGAAATCGGGATCGACTGCAATGGCGCCAGCCTACTCGCACGGCTGACCAGCAAATCGGCGGCGCATCTGGGCCTGAAGCCCGGCCAGTCCGTCTATGCCGTGGTCAAGAGCGTGTCGATCGACGGCCAGTGAAGCGCGCGGCTCAGTAGAGCCGCGTCCGGTAGGCCTCTTCGAGATTGGCATCGGCCTCGGCCGCGTCCACCGCCTTGGTCTGCTCGGCGACGATGCGCCCGAGCGTCGGGAAGTTGCCGCGCTCGACCTGCGCATCCTGCGCCCAGAGCTTCGAGCGGATCAGGGCCTTGCCGCAATGGAAGTAGGCCTCGTCGACCTCGACGAGCAGGCCTAGCTTCGGCGTCTTCTCCTGCACGGTCGTCGGTTCGAGCAGCGCCTCGTCGCGCGTCAGCCTGGCCCGGCCATTGACCCGCAGCGTCTCGTTGATGCCGGGCACGAAGAAGACCAGCCCGACGCCCGGCGAACTCAGCACATTGCCGAAGCTGTCGACGCGGTTGTTGCCGCGCCGGTCGGGGATCAGCAGGGTCTTTTCGTCGAGCACCTGCACGAAGCCCGGCCCATCGCCGCGCGGGCTCGCATCGGCGCGGCCCTCGCTGTCCGAGCTCGCCAGCACCAGGAAGGGCGAGAGCGCGATGAAGTCGCGGCAGAAATGGTCGAGCCGGTCGAGCACCTTGCGCTCGGCGAGCAGATGGACCTCGCCGACCAGGGCGCGCAAGTGCTGCGCGTCCGCAACTTCACTGTCAGGCTTCTCGCTCGTCGTCATCCCGCCCTCCGGCCGGTCGCGCTCCCGGCCGCACTATCAGCCGGGACAGGCTCCTCTCACGTCGACCTAGCATGAACCGGGGCCGCCGCCGAGGCCGCTCCTCGCAGAGCCGGCTTCGACAATTGCCATCGCGATTCAGGGCCCTGCGAGATCGATTCAGATTTCCGGCGGAAGATTCTGATATTACGCAGGAAAGGGACGCAATGATCTAGCGCGGGTCCGGCTTGGTGCGGTTGGCGCCCTGGCGCTCCAGCATCCAGCCGGGATATTCGCGCGGCAGGGCGCTGACCGCGTCGAGGCCCTTGAGCTCCTCCGGCGACAGCACGATCTCGACCGCCGCCAGATTCTCGGCGAGTTGCTCCGGGCGCTTGGCGCCGACGATCACGCTGGTCACGGCCTGCTGGTGCAGAAGCCAGGCGAGCGCGATCTGCGCGACGCTGCGTCCATGCGTCTCGGCGATGCCGCGCATCGCGTCGATGACGTCGTAGCCGCGCTCGCGATCGACGGGCGGGAAGTCGAAGCTGGCGCGGCGGCCATCGCCACGTTGCTCGTTGCGCCGGTCGTATTTGCCGGAGAGCAGACCGCCGGCGAGCGGGCTCCAGACCATCAGGCCGACCTTCTCGGAGAGCAGCATCGGCACGATCTCGCGCTCCAGATCGCGGCCGGCAATGGTGTAGTAGGACTGCAGCGAGGCGATGCGGGAGAGCTGGCGCCGTTCGCAGATGCCGAGCGCCTTGGCGACCTGCCAGGCCGCCCAGTTCGAGACGCCGACATAGCGGACATGGCCCTGGCGGACGAGGCTGTCGAGCGCCTCCAGCGTCTCCTCCATCGGGGTGACGCTGTCGAAGGCATGGATCTGGTAGAGATCGACATGGTCGAGCTGAAGGCGCTTCAGGCTGGCCTTGGCCTGCTCCATGATGTGGTAGCGGCTGGCGCCGCTGCCGTTAGGGCCTTGCCCCATGCGGCTGAAGACCTTGGTCGCGACCACGACCTCATCTCGGGCAATGCCGAGGTTGCGCAGGGCCTGGCCGGTGATCTGCTCAGAACGCCCTTCGGCATAGACATTGGCGGTGTCGATGAAGTTGATGCCGGCATCGAGCGCCGTCCGGACCAGCGCGTCCGCCTCCTGCTGCTCGAGCCTGCCGATATGCCCCCAGAAGCCCTCGTCGCCGCCGCCGAAGGTCATGGTGCCCAGGCATAGTTCGGAGACGAGCAGGCCGGTCTGGCCAAGCGTGTGATAGCGCATGACGATCTCTTTCCATTCGAGGAAAACGCCCGGACAGCATCGATCTCGCCGATCGCTCGTGGTCGGCCGTCACCGGGCCTGCTGAAGATAGTGCAGCAGAGAAGCGACGCAACGGCATCGCGGCCGAAGGTTGCGCCGCTCTCCGCCTCGTGAAGCCGCGTCGCGAGCGCAGTGCACATAGCCAGCCCGCAAATCTTGCATACAAAATGGCTTTAGCGTTGACGCTCCCGGCCGATGACGGGATAGTCGCGCCCCCTATAGAGCCCTTCCGGAACATCATGCCTCGTCCGACACCGTCCTCCGCGCTCGAGAATCTGCGCGTCCTCGATCTCTCCCGGGTCCGCGCCGGCCCGACCTGCGCCCGGATCTTCGCCGATTTCGGCGCCGACGTGCTGAAGATCGAAAGCCCGCCGGGGGTCGACCCGAACGAGAACATGAGCGGGGCCCGGCATGGCTACGACATGCAGAACCTGCACCGGAACAAGCGCTCGCTGACGCTCAACCTGAAGAAGGAAGCCGGCAAGGCGGTGCTGCGCCGGCTGATCGCCGATGCCGACCTGCTGATCGAGAATTTCCGCCCGGACGTGAAGGATCGGCTCGGCCTCGATTTCGAGACGCTGCATGCGCTCAATCCGCGCCTGATCCTGGTCTCGGTCTCCGGCTTCGGCCAGACCGGCCCCTATCGGCTGCGCGCCGGCTTCGACCAGATCGCCCAGGGCATGGGCGGGATGATGTCGGTCACCGGCCTTCAGGGCCAGGGGCCCGTCAGGGCAGGCATCGCGGTGGCCGATTCCGCCGCCGGCCTCTACGGGGCGATCGGCGCGCTGGTCGCGCTGCAGGAGCGCGCGGTCTCCGGCAAGGGCCAGTGGGTGCAGACCTCGCTGCTCGAGGCGCAGATCGCGATGATGGATTTCCAGGCGGCGCGCTTCCTGGTCGAGGGCACGGTGCCGCCCCAGGCCGGCAACGACCACCCTTACGCGACCCCGATGGGCGTCTATGCGACGCGCGACGGCCACATCAATCTCGGCGTCGGCGCCGAGGGGCATTGGCGCTCCTTCTGCGGGGTGCTTGGCCGGCCGGAGCTGGCGAGCGACCCGCGCTATGACAGCGTCGAGAAGCGCTATGCGGCACGGCCTGAGCTGCGCATCCTGCTCGAGAAGATCATGTCGACGCAGGACAGCGCCTACTGGCTCGACGCCTGCGAGAAGGCTTCGGTGCCGGCGGGGCCGATCTACTCGGTCGACGCCATGTTCGACGATCCGCAGGTGCAGCATCTCGGCATCGCGCAGCCCGTCACCCATCCGGTTCTCGGCGACATCCGGGTCATCGGCGAGCCTGTCGGCCTGTCGCGCACCCCGGCCAGCGTGGTTTCGCCGACCCCGGACGCCGGCGAGCATAATGACGAGATTCTCGCCGAGCTCGGCTATGACGCCGCGGCGATCGCGCAACTGCGCGCCGACGGCGCGATCTGAAGAGGTTTTCCGATGACTGACGAGATTCTCTACGACGTCGCCGACGGGATCGGCACGATCACGCTGAACCGGCCGCAGGCCCGCAACGCGCTGACCTTCGCCATGTATGAGCGCCTGGCCGAGATCTGCAGCGCCCCCGACAGCCATGGCGCGCCGAAGGTGATCGTGATGACCGGCGCCGGCGAGAAAGCCTTCGCCGCCGGCACCGACATCGCGCAGTTCCGCGAGTTCAAGACGGCCGAGGATGCGCTCGCCTATGAGAACCGCATCGAGAAGGTGATCACGGCGATCGAGAGCTGCTCGGTGCCGACGATCGCGGCGATCTCAGGCGCGGTCACCGGCGGCGGCGCGGCGATCGCCTGCGCCTGCGACCTCCGGATCGCGACGCAATCGGCCCGCTTCGGCTTCCCGGTGGCGCGCACGCTCGGCAACTGCCTGTCGATGGCGAACTACGCAAGGCTCGCCAGCCTGCTCGGCCCGGCCCGCGTCAAGGACATCATCTTCACCGCCCGCCTGGTCGAGGCCGATGAAGGCCATCGCGTCGGCCTCTACAACGAGCTCGTTGCCGACCACGCCGCGCTGCTGGCGCGCACGAAGGAACTGGCTGAGACCATCCGCAGCCATGCGCCGCTGACGATGCGCGCCACCAAGGAGGCGCTGCGGCGGCTCACCGAGGCGGCCAGCGCCGATGTCGACGGCGATGACCTCGTCGCTCTCTGCTACACCAGCGCCGACTTCCGCGAGGGCATGGAAGCCTTCCTCGGCAAGCGGACGCCGAACTGGCAGGGCAAGTAGCCCACCTGAACTGTCCGCTGCCTGGTACCCGCGCCGTCAGACGCGGGTGCCGCCATCGGCCATGATCACCGACGCCGTCATGAACGACGCCTCGTCGGAAGCGAGCCAGAGGATCGGCCAGGCGACCTCGCGCGGATCGGCCCAGCGGCGCTGGATGTTGTGGTCGACCTTCTCGGTGCGCAGGTCCTGCTCGCTCTTGCCCTGCGGGGCGAAGCGGCGGACATGGAATGGCGTCAGCGTCAGGCCCGGACAAACCGCGTTGACGCGCACGCCGCGATCGGCCTCCTCGAAGGCCAGCGTCTTGGTCATCGAGATGATGCCGGCCTTGGCGACGTCGTACTGGCCCATGCCGCCGCGCGGGTTGAAGGCGTGCGTCGAGGAGATGTTGACGATGGCGCCCTTCCCCGCCTGCCGCAGCGCCGGCAGCGCCTCCCGGGCGAGATAGGCATAGCTCAGCAGGTTAACAGAAAGGATCTTCTGCCAAGTCTCAGCCTTGGCCTCGTCGAGCGGCGCATAGGAGCGGATGCCGGCATTGTTGACGAGGATATCGAGCCGGCCGAAGGCGGAGAGCGTCTCGGCAACGATCGCCGCCGCCGAAACCTCCTGCCCGACATCCCTGGCGATCTCCAGGATTTCCGCGCCCGGCACGACAGCGCGAATCCGCGCTGCAACCTCGGCGAGCGCCGAGGCGTCGATGTCGACGAGCGCGACCTTCGCACCCTCCTCGGCGAAGAGTTCGGCGGTCGCCGCGCCGATGCCGCCGGCACCGCCGGTGAGGATCGCGACCTTGCCTGCAAGCCTTGCCATTCGCATCGTCCTTGAGATCAGAGGAATCAGCCGACCAGCGTCGCGGTCGATTCGAGGGTCTCGCCGCGCCGGACCGCCCGCCAGATCCAGACCAGGCTGTAGACCGCCATCAGCGCGCCCGTGACCGGGATGGCGGCGTACCACCAACCCTTGTCGAGCCGCAGGAAGGGCGTGGTCTCGCCCGACATCTCCATGAACTCCCGGCCATAGACCACGAGAACCAGGGCGAAGCCGAACATCACGGCATGGATGCCGATCTCGAGGAACCGGCGCATCGGTACGGGCAGCAGATCCTCGAACAGCACGACGCGATAGAGCGAGCCCTCGCGCCAGAGCGCCAGCGAGGTCAGCATCACCAGCCAGATGAAGAGCAGCTCGACGATCTCGTCATAGCCCATGATCGTGAAGAGTGGGACGAGCCGCAGCACGATCGCGCTGCCCAGCAGCACGAACAGCCCGAGCAGGCAGGCGATCGCCCCGCCCTTGCAGAGAGCCCCGACCAGCCGGTCGGCGAAGCGCAGGGCGGCGATCATCGCGCGACTCCGTAGCCGAGGGTGTGCGGCAGCCAGAGCGAAATCGCCGGCACATAGGTGATCAGCATCAGCACCGCGATCAGCGCCAGCACATAGGGCCAGATCTCGCGGGTGATCTCGGCGATCGAGATCTTGGCGATGCCGGCGACGACATAGAGGCAGAGGCCCACCGGCGGCGTGACCAGCCCGATCATGATGTTGAGCACCAGGATCACGCCGAAATGCACAGGATCGACGCCGATCTTGGCGATGATCGGCAGCAGCACCGGATAGGCGATGATCATGATGGCGATGCCCTCGATGAACATGCCGAGGATCAGCAGCACCGCGTTGATCACCAGCAGGATCACCCAGGGCTCGGAGGAGAGGCCGAGAAAGGCGTTGAGGATGGCGTTGGGGATCTGCTGCTGGATCAGCACCCAGCCAAAGGGGGCGGCGAGCGCGATGATGAACATCACCTGCGCGGTCTGGCGCGCCGTGTCCCAGAGCACGTCGAGGGTCGCCGCCCAATCGAGCTCGCGATAGACGAAGCGGCCGAGGATGAAGGCATAGCCGGCGGCGACGACCGCGGCCTCCGTCGGCGTCGCGAGGCCGGTGAAGATGACGAGCAGGATCGTTGGCGGCAGCAGCAGCGCCGGCCCGGCCTTGGCGACCGTCTTCGCGGCGACGGGCAAGGGCGGCAGCGCCTCTCCGCGCGGCAGGTTCATGTGCTTGGCCGAGACGGCGATCAGCGCCATCAGGGCCACCGCCATCAACAAGCCGGGCACAATGCCGGCGAGGAAGAGCGCCCCGACCGAGACATTGGCCAGGCTGCCATAGATGACGAAGGGAATGCTCGGCGGGATGATCGGCCCGATGGTCGAGGAGACCGCGGTGATCGTCGCGGCAAAGCGGCCGCTATAGCCGGCCTTGGTCATGGCGCGGTGCTCGATCACCCCCATGCCGGCGGCATCGGCGACCGCCGAGCCCGACATGCCGGCGAAGATCACGCTGCCGACGACGTTGACATGGGCGAGGCCGCCGCGGATCCGGCCGACGCAGAGCTGCGCGACGCCGAAGATGCGCTCGGTCGTGCCGCCAACATTCATCAGATTGCCGGCGAGCACGAAGAACGGGATCGCCAGCAGCGGGAACGAGGTCGTTCCCGCATAGGTGCGCTGGATGAAGATGACGAGCAGATCGGGCCCGACCGTCGCCACCATGGTGACGATGGCGACGAGGCCGAGCGCCACCGCGATGGGCAGGCCGATCAGGATGACGAAGCAGACGCCGAGCAGGATGGCGGTGATGAGCATGGTCGGCGTCTGGTTCTCGATCAGGCGCGGGCGGCTGCGACCAGCTTGGTCCAGCTGTTCCAGGTCTCGTCGCCCAGCGCCTTGCGCAGCTGCTCATAGGCAGGGCCCATCTTGTCGCGGAAGGGCGCGACATCCGGCCGGGTGACCGCGACGCCCGCCTTCTCCATGGCGGCGAGATTGCTCTCCTCGTTGTCGCGCACGCCCTTGCGGGCCCCGGCACCGGCCTTGGTGCCTTCCTCGCTGATGATCTTGCGCTGTTCCTCGGTGAGCTTGCCGCTCCAGACCCGCGGATTGGCGCAGAACATGATCGAGGCGTAGATGTGCCGGGTCAGGGCGATGTGCTTCTGCGCCTCGTAGAACTTCGCGGCGAAGGTGGTGCCGACCGGGTTGTCCTGGCCGTCGACGACATTGTTGGCGAGCGCCAGGTAGACTTCCTGGAAGGCGATGGTCTGGGTGCTCGCACCGAGCGCCTCGAAAGCCGCCTTGATCGCGAGCTCGGGCGGGACGCGGATCTTCAGGCCCTGCACGTCGGCCGGTTGGTTGATCGGCCGGCGGCTGTTGGTGACGGCGCGGAAACCCCATTCCAGATTGGAGATCCAGGTGAAGCCGGCGATCTTGAGCTGCTCGGCGATCCAGTCGCGCCCGGTGACGTCGAGCGTCTTGTGGGCGTGCTCGTAACTGTCGAACTGGTAGGGGATGTTGATGACGCCGATCGTCTTCGACAGCGCCTCGATGTTGGCGGGGTTCAGCATCATCATGTCGATGGCGCCGAGCCGCGTCTGCTGCGCCGCCTCGACCGGCGAGCCCAGCGCATTGTTCGGGAAGATCGCGATCTTGACCTGGCCGTTGGTGCGCTCGGCGATGCGCTTGACCATCGCCTCGGCCTCGATGTGCACGGGATGGCTGGTGTCGGCCGGGTGGGTCAGCCGCAATTCGACAGCAGCGCGGGCGGGCCTGATCGCCGGCAGGCCAACAGTAAGTGCCGCGCCGGCCCCCAGCAGCGAGCGACGCGTCCACGTGATCTTCCCGACCATGGCGTTCTTCCTTCCCCGGTGATTGCAGCCGGCCGCCGGCTTTGTCCGCGGCGACCGCACGAGCCGTCTGCGCGGCCTCACCGGAAAAGTTGCATGCAAGAATGCGGGCCGTCAACCGCGTTCGGCGCCCAACCGAAAGATGCGGCACTATCGCGAGCTGGCCCCGCCCTGCTTCTTGCCCCGTTCGGTCTCGGGCTGCGCGGCCGCCTGCTTCGCGCGCAGCGAGGCGACCAGCCCCTCGAGGCCGTTGCGGACATGACTGCGCAGCGCCTGGCCGGCGCGGGCAGAATCGCGCGCGGTCAGCGCATCGAGGATCTGCTGATGCTCCTCGATCGCGGTCCGCCAGCGTGTCGGCCAGAGATTGGAGGAGAAACGGGCGCGATCGACCCTGAGCGCCAACAGCTCCCAGACCCAGAGCAGGATCGAATTGCCTGAAAGCTCGACGATCCGGCGATGGAAAGCCTTGTTGGCTTCGAAGTAGCCGGGGAGTTCGTCGCGGGCGTGGTGCAGCAGCATGCGATAGTGCAGCATGCCGATCTCGGCTACGGCCTCATCACTGATGTTCTTCGCCGCCAGCTCGCCGGCGAGGCCCTCGACCACCGTCACGACCTCGATCAGCGCCACGACCTCGTCGAGATCGAGCTCCGAGACCACGGCCGAGTGATTGGGCAGAGCCCGCAGCAGGCCGTCCTGGATCAGCGTCTTGATCGCTTCCCGCACAGGGGTGCGCGAGATCGCCAGCTGATCGCAAAGCTCGCGCTCGTTCAGCTTGGTCCCCGGCGCCAGCACGCCGGTAACGATCAGATTGCGCAGCCGTGCGACGGTGTTGCCGTGCAGATGGCCCTTGCGCTTGCCCGGCTCGGGCGGCGGCAATTGCGCGAGAAGCGCCGCGAGCGGCGTCGTATCGTCCGAAATGGTCATGGCCGGTTGTACACTCCCGTCACACTTGACGGTCAAATTTTCTTGCATGCAAGATGCCGACCCTCTACCGAGAGCCCGCCCGCAACATTTTTTTGAGGGCGGAGCCGAGCTCTGCTGGATGCTGCCATGAAAATCATCGACCTCAGCATGCCGATCGCGCCGCATTTCCGTTGGCCCGTCGAGCTTTCGATCAAGGGCGACATCGCCGCGGGTGACCAGTTCCGCGTCTCGAAGATCGCCGGCCCCTGCCATGGCTTCTCGCATGTCGACGCCGCCGCGCATTTCGTCGCGGGCGCGCCGACGATCGAGGCGACGCCGCTCTCGGAAGTGGTCGGCGCCTGCCGCGTTCTCGACCTCAGCGCCCGCCCGGCGAATGCGCCGATCGAGCCCGAACACCTTGCCGCCGCCGACCCCGGCGGAAAGGAGGGCGAAATCCTCCTGCTCGCCGCCCATTGGAGCGACCGGCGCGACTATCAGGACAAGACCTTCTGGACAGAAGCGCCCTGGCTGACGCTCGAATCGGCGCAGTGGCTCGCGGCCCGCAAGCCGACTGCCGTCGCCTTCGACTTCCCGCAGGATTACCCGATCCGCCTGCTGCTCGAAGGCAAGGAGGTACCGAAGCCGGAGCATGTGACGCATCACGTGCTGCTCTCGCACGGCGTCACGCTGATCGAGTACGTCTGCAACACCAGTCGCCTCAGCGCGCCGCGCAACCTGTTCTCGGCAGCGCCTCTGCTGATTCCGAACGCCGACGGTGCACCCGCGCGCTTCTACGCCATCGAGGGTCTGCCGGTCTGACACGGCCCGATTCAATCCCGAACTGAAAGTCCAAGACCTTGAACATCGAGAACTTCTTCGCGCTCCGGCCGGATGCCGCCGGGCGTGTCGTTTCGGCCGCCCTCGTCGGTGCGGGCGAGTTCGGCGCGAGCTTCATCGGCCAGGCCC
>JAEXUU010000793.1 GCA_023452965.1 Pseudomonadota bacterium
TCACCGGGTTGGTGTTCTGGATCAGCATCGCCGTCACGGGACCACGATGGCGCAGCGCCTCGGCGTCGCCGGTCAGCACCCGGCCGATCTGCGACTGGTCGAGCATACGGACATCCGGATCTTGGAAAGCCGAGCCGATCAATTCGCGCTTGTCGAGCTTGAAGATGTCGTTGTTGGAGTGAAAGGCGCCGCCGCCTTCGTGTTTCCAGGAACCAAGAACGGTCGCGACCGATGCTGCCGCGTGGATGGCGACGGCACCATTGCGCTGGCGCGTGAAACCGTAGCCAAGGCGGAAATAAGTCCGCGGCGTCGTGCCGACCAGTCTTGCGAAGGCCTCGATTTCCTCGACCGACAGGCCGGTGATCGCCGACGCCCATTCCGGGCCGCGCGACGTCAGATGTGCTTCAAGGCCGGCCGGATCATCGGCGAATTTCGCCATGTAGGCCCGATCGGCGTAACCGTCGCGAAACGCGATGTGCATCACGGCGCAGGCTAGTGCGGCGTCGGTGCCCGGCTTCAGCACCAGGCCCATGTCCGCCTGCTTGACCGTCGGATTGTCGTAGATGTCGATGACGACGATCTTCGCGCCGCGATCCTTGCGGGCCTTCACGGCATGGGTCATCACGTTGACCTGGGTGGCGACCGCGTTCGTACCCCAGATCACGACGCAATCGGCCTTGGCCATTTCGCGCGGGTCGGGGCCGCGCAGGGCGCCGGTCGCCATGCTCAAACCGGTCCAGGCCATGTTGGTGCAGATCGAACCGAAGAAGCCGGAATAGCGCTTGGCGTGACGCAGCCGGTCGATCGAGTCGCGCTGCACCTGGCCCATGGTGCCGGCATAGAAGTAGGGCCACACGGTCTCGGCGCCATATTTCTGCTCGGCGCGAATGAACTGATCGGCGATCTCGTCGAGCGCCGCCTCCCAGCTCACTTCCTGCCTGCCGCCCTCGCCCTTGGCGCCCTTGCGACGCTTCGGCACCATCAGACGGTCGGGATGATAGATGCGCTCGGAATACCGCGCCACCTTGGCGCAGATCACGCCGGCGGTGTAGGTATTGGCGGCTGCGCCGCGCACACGACCGATCCGCCCTTCGGCGGTCAGGTCGACTTCCAGGGCACAGGCCGAGGGACAGTCGTGCGGACAGACCGAGTGGCCGATGGTTTTTTCTGCTTTGATGGGGGTCGCAACGTTCATGGCTTTTCTATATGGCATCGGCATTTCGGCTCAAAGAGCCAATCGCCCACCCATCGCAACTATTGATCACAGCCATCGGCGGCGCTCATGAACTATCGGCACATCTATCACGCAGGCAATTTCGCCGACGTCCTGAAGCACGCGGTGCTGGCGCGGCTCGTCACCTATCTGCAGCAGAAGGAGAAGGCGTTCCGCGTTCTCGATACCCATGCGGGTATCGGGCTCTACGACCTCTCCAGCGAGGAAGCGCAGAAGACCGGCGAATGGCGCGACGGCGTCGGACGGCTGCTCGACGGCGAGTTGCCGCCGGAGATCGCGGCGATCCTTGCCCCTTACCTCTCTTCCATCCGCGCCCTGAACCCCGGCACCGAGCTGACGCTCTACCCCGGCTCGCCGAAGCTCGCGCGCATGCTCTTCCGCCCCCAGGACCGGCTTTCGGCAATGGAGCTGCATCCGGACGACTACGAAACGCTGCACCGGCTGTTCGACGCCGATTTCCAGAGCCGCGTCACCGAGCTCGACGGCTGGCTGGCGCTGGGCGCGCACCTGCCGCCGAAGGAAAAGCGCGGATTGATTCTCGTCGACCCGCCCTTCGAAAAGGAAGGCGAATACGAGCGGCTGGCCGATGGCCTTGCGCGCGGCTACCGCCGCTTTACCGGCGGCGTCTATTGCCTGTGGTATCCCCTGAAGCAGGGCGCGCCGATCAAGGCGTTTCATGAGGCGCTGAAGGCGCTGGACATCCCGAAGATGCTCTGCGCCGAGCTGTCGGTCAGAAGCGACCGGGAAACCACCGGGCTTTCCGGTTCCGGCCTCATCATCGTCAACCCGCCCTTCACGCTGAAGAGCGAGCTCGACCTGCTGCTGCCGTTCCTGAAGACCCGGCTGGGGCAGGATCGTTTCGCGTCCAGCCGCTGCTTCTGGCTGCGCGGCGAAGAACAGACAACCCGAGGGGCTTGACGGACGGGCGCGACGCACCGCAATCTCATGTGACGACATAGGGAGACGCCCATGACTCGCACGCTCGCCGCCACGCTTCTCATTTCGCTTTCCCTCGCGGGCGCTACGGCGCCGGGCGCCATCGCCGCCGACTACATCGGCAGCAGCCAGGCGCAATCCTACAACGCCGGGGTCTGCAGCGAATCCTCGGTCCTCGGCTTCATCACATCCCGGTTCGCGTATCGGGATGCAAACTACCTTCACGCCAACCTCTCGATCGCCGAAATCCGCAACATGGGGCAGAACCGGCAGGAGTTCCGCGACGAGACGCATCTCGTCGAGCGTGAATACTGCTACGGAACCGCTGTGATGACCAACGGCGAACAACGGTCGCTCTATTACCTCATCGAACGCCCATGGGGCTTTGCCGGCGTCGGCAGAAGCATCGAGTTCTGTGTCGGCGGCCTCGATCCCTGGTATGTCTACGGCGCGTATTGCGCCTCGCTTCGCTAATCATGAAAGCATTCCGGAATGTGCGCCGGCTTTTGCCGGCGCTTTTTATTGCCACCGCCCTTGCTGCCTGCAGCGACCAGAGCACCGAGAAGGCGCCGACGGCGACGGGGCAGCAGACTACAAAGG
>JAEXUU010000795.1 GCA_023452965.1 Pseudomonadota bacterium
CGATTCAATTTCATGGTGCCACGCCGACGCTGTTCTGCCCGCGATCCGTCCGCCAAGGCGGGCCGCGGCCAGGGAGTGCTGCGCTCTACGTCACCATTCTCGATCGCGGGTCGGCCCGTTCGCTCAAGTGCCGGAAACCCAGGTGGAGGAGTGTCCTCGATGGCCGAGACCAGAATGCCGAGGCCCATGCGCCTCATTGGAGCATGCGTGCTCGCCGCCGCAATGATCCTGATCGTCGCGCAGCACGCATCGGCCCCATTCGGGGCGTTCCTGACGGCGACGACGGCGGAGACGATGTCGCCGCTCGACATCATGACGATACAGGACAAGCCGTTGCCGCCCGAGGAGTGGGATTCCTTCTGAGGTCGGGGATCGGTGCCAGATCCACTGGAACCTCGCTCCGAGGGCCGACCGGTTTGAGATTGCTGCCTTGGCGCAGGAGGGTCGACTGCGCCTCCGGGAAGGCAGCTTCGGTGACAACATGCTCAGGCATCGGAGACGCGCTGTCCGTGGCGCGAACTTCCTCCAACAAAGAAAAAGGCCTCCCGTGGGGGAGGCCTTGATGCGTCTTGAAGGCGGAGCCCGCGATTACGGGCAGGCGCGAACCACGCCGCCGCTGGCGATATAGGTGCCGGTCTCTGGGTCGTAGCTGCGGAAGCGGCGCGAGCAGTAGGCAATCGCGTCGGCATCCGGCGTGGCGTAGACCGGCCCGCGATAGGGCGGCGGGACCGGCTCGGCATAGACCGGGCCGGGCGCCAGCAACGCGCCGGCCGCCAGAGCGCCGATCGCGCCGGCCGCAATGCCGGCACCGACCGCTGCGCCGCGATTATAGCGATAGCCACCGTAGTACCCGCCGCGATAGCCATAGCGCGGGCCGTAATAGCGACGATACTGGACCGTCTCGACCAAGCCCTGGCCGCCGGCCGTAGCGACGGCTGCCGTCGCCGGAGCCAATGGGGCGGCCGCGGCGGGAGCGGCAAGCGCGAAGGCACCCGCAACGGCGGCGGCGGCGATCATGGTGGTCCTGAACATCGAAAAACTCCTTTCCTCTCCAACGCGAGAGGAACGCTGACTGTTCCCCCAGAGGCAGCCGTCGCAATCAGCCGCGGCGGCGCATGCGCGAAGCACTAAGAGACAAAAGCGGCGGAAATTCAACGTTATCGGCGATAATTCGGCATTTCTGCTTGCGAATGTCGCAGAAGCGCACCATTTCGCGCTGCACAAGGCGCCCTGCGTCCGATTCCCTCAGAGGTCCGAAGCCGACATGTCGCACCCCGTCGAACCCGCCGGCGCGCCGCCGCCCTCCGCCATGCTCAAGCCGCTGCCGATGATCATCTTCGCCTCGCGCTGGCTGCAGGTGCCGCTCTATCTCGGCCTGATCGTGGCGCAGTGCGTCTACGTCTTCCTGTTCCTGAAGGAGCTCTGGCACCTCGTCACCCACTCCTTCGACTTCACCGAGCAGCAGATCATGCTGGTCGTGCTCGGCCTGATCGACGTGGTGATGATCTCGAACCTGCTGATCATGGTGATCGTCGGCGGCTACGAGACCTTCGTCTCGCGCCTGAAGCTGCAGGGGCACCCCGACCAGCCGGAATGGCTCAGCCACGTCAACGCCTCGGTGCTGAAGATCAAGCTCGCCATGGCGATCATCGGCATCTCGTCTATCCACTTGCTGCGGACCTTCATCGAGGCGGGCAATATCGGCATCGCCGGGCGCACCGCGAACTACACAGAGACCGGCGTGCTCTTGCAGACGCTGATCCATGTCGTCTTCATCTTCTCGGCGATCGGCATCGCCTGGGTCGACAAGATGACTGTGCCCACCGGCAAGGGGCATTGAGGACGCTCATAGCGCGTCATGCTCGGGCTTGACCCGACCATCTCGGAGCGGTGGAGGCGTCATGCAGCGCCTTCTTGTCCGGAGATTCTGGGGCCGCGCTTTGCTTCGTCCGAGAACGGCAGCCTGCTCAGCCCCGCGCGCGGCGCGGCGGCAGGCCCTTGATCTGCGGCGAGGCGAGCCCGGCGGCGGTCTCGACGCCGAGCGTCGGCAGGGCGAGCGTGCGCTGGCCACGGAAATCGACATGGCAGACGAGGAGCCCGCGCTCCTCGATATAGCCGAGCAGGCGGCGGGCGCGGCTCGGTGAATGGCTGCCATAGGCCTCGGCGAGTTCGGCATCGGACGGGCAGGGGACGCCTTCGATCGCGCTGCGGGCGATGAACAGGAAGAGGCCGTGCAGATCCTCCGGCAGCGTCTCGGCGGCGGTGAGCGCCTTCTCCCAGGCTTCGGAGGACAGCACCGCCTCGCTCGCCCCGGCGCGGGCGACGGCGAGGCGCTTGCGGAAGGCATCCAGGTTGGTCTCCGGGCCACTGACTCGGCGCATGCGGCAGCGCACGGTGAAGTCCTGGTAGAGCACGGCGACCGGCCGGTCGCGCGCCTCGTTGTCGTCGAGCAACTCGTTCAGGATCTCGACGAGCGCCGCCTCGCGCTCCGCGGGCTCCATCTCGATCTCGGGCTCGGGCGGCGGTGACGGCGGCTGATGCGTCTCGATCCGGCGGATGATCTCGGGGGCGACGACCGGGCGGGGCCGCGGCTGGCGCGGCCAGGGCGCCGGGGTCGCCTCGCCTTCGCCGGCAGTGAAGATCAGCTTGCTCGCATCCTCGGGCGCCTGGTCGGGCAAGGGCAGCAGGCTTGGAGCACCGCCACGGTCGACCGAGGCGACGGAGCCGATCCGCACCGGCAGGGGGCGGCGCGACAGGGCCGGGCCGAGCGCGACGAACTGGCCGCGCTCGAGATCGCGGAACATCTCGGCCTGGCGTCGGTCCATGCCGAGCAGGTCGGCGGCGCGCTGCATGTCGATGTCGAGGAAGGTGCGGCCCATCAGGAAGTTCGAGGCCTCGGCCGCGACGTTCTTGGCGAGCTTGGCGAGGCGCTGGGTCGCGATCACGCCGGCGAGGCCGCGCTTGCGGCCGCGGCACATCAGATTGGGCATGGCGCCGAGCGAGAGGCGGCGCGCCTCGTCGGAGGCTTCGCCGGCCATCACCGGGGCGAAGAGCTGCGCCTCGTCGACCACGACCAGCATCGGATACCAGCAGGAGCGGTCGACATCGAACAATCCGCCGAGGAAGGCGGCGGTGGCGCGCAACTGCTCGTCGGCATCGAGTTCCTCGAGATTGAGGACGACGGAGACGCGGTGCTGGCGCACACGCAATGCGATCTTCTGCAGTTCGTGCGGGCTCGCCGTGCCGTCGACCACGACATGGCCGAACTGGTCGGCCAGCGAGACGAAGTCGCCTTCGGGATCGATCACCGCCTGCTGCACCAGCGGCGCGCTCTGCTCGAGCAGGCGGCGCAGCAGATGCGATTTTCCCGAGCCGGAATTGCCCAGGACCAGAAGCCGCGTCGCCAGCAATTCGGCGAGATCGAGCTCAGCGGGCTCGCCGCTGCGCGTCGAACCCATGTCGATGCCAGTCTTCATGCCTGCTTGCGCGTCGCTTTCGGTCCTAGGGCACGCGCCGGTCGGATTGCTGCGCAAGCCGGCCGGACTATCCGTGCCCTATCAATCGTTTGGA
>JAEXUU010000057.1 GCA_023452965.1 Pseudomonadota bacterium
GTGCTGGTCGGCATCGCGCTGATGCTGCCCGGTGTCGCCAACCCGCTGCGCAGCCTGTTCAAGCGGAGCGCGCCATGATCAGCGTGCGGGATGTCCACGTCACCTTCGGACGCGGTACGCCGCTGGAGAACCGGGCGCTGCGCGGCCTCGACCTCACGGTGTCGGATGGCGAGTTCATCACCGTCATCGGCTCGAACGGTGCCGGCAAGTCGACGCTGCTCAACGTCCTCAGCGGCGATGCCCGGGCCGAGCGCGGCACGGTCGAGGTCGACGGCATCGACGTGACGCGCTGGCCGACGCCGAAGCGCGCCGGCCTGATCGCGCGCGTCTTCCAGGACCCGATGGCCGGCACCTGCGAGCGCCTGACGATCGAGGAGAACATGGCGCTGGCCCAGGCGCGCGGCCGCACCCGCGGCCTCGGCGCCGCACTCGACGCATCGCGCCGGACCCTGTTCCGCGACAAGCTGGCGATGCTGGGGCTCGGACTGGAAGATCGTCTCGGCGATTCGATGGGGCTCCTGTCGGGCGGGCAGCGCCAGGCGGTCAGCCTGCTGATGTCGACGCTGGCGGGAACCAAGACCTTGCTGCTCGACGAGCACACTGCCGCGCTCGACCCGCGCACCGCCGCCTTCGTCCTCGACCTGACCCGGCGCATCGTCGAGGAGCAGAAGCTGACCGCGCTGATGGTCACCCATTCGATGCGCGACGCGCTCGACCATGGCAGCCGCACCGTGATGCTGCACGAGGGCAAGGTCGTCTTCGACATCGCCGGCGAGCGCCGTAACGCGATGGACGTGCCGGACCTGCTGCGCCTGTTCAAGCAGGTCCGCGGCGAGGAGCTCTCGGACGACAGCCTGCTGCTGAGCTGAGGCTTTTCCGTCATTGCGAGGAGCATAGCGACGAAGCAATCCAGGGGCGGCAGAGCTCTACGGCCCCCTGGATTGCTTCGCGGCGCTCGCAATGACGACTAGGCCCGGATCTTCACATTCCGCGCCAGGAAATCGATGAAGGCGCGCATCCGCGCCGGCACGAAGCCACCCTGCCCGAGATAGACGGCGTGGATCACCTCGATGTCGCCGGGGTTGAAGTCCTCCAGCACTGTGACGAGCCGCCCTGCGGCGACCTCGGCCTGGGTATGGAAGCGCCCGAGCGGGGCGAGCCCGACACCGGCGACGGCGAGCTGGCGCGCGATCTCGCCGTCGCCGACCTGGGTGTTGCCGACAGCGGCGACCGAGATCAGCGCACCGTCGACGCGGAAGGGCCAGCCCTCGACCGAGCGGGCGAAATTGAAGCCGATCAGATTGTGCTTCGCCAGATCGGCCGGCGTCTTCGGCTCGCCATGGCGGGCGAGATAGGCGGGCGAAGCGACGACGGCGACGGCGCTTTCGCCGATCTTGCGCGCCATCAACTGGTTGCCGCGCAAGGGCCCTGGCGCGACCCGGATCGCGATGTCGGCCCGCTCCTCGATCAGGTCGACGACCTGGTCGGTGAAGACGAGATCGACCGAGAGCTCGGGATGCTCGGCGAGGAATGCCGGCAGCAGCGGCAGCAGAATTTGGTTGCCGAAGGCGACATTGGCGTTAACGCGCACCCGGCCGCGCGGCGCGCGTCCGGCCGCCGCCTCAGCCTCGGCTTCGGCGATGTCGGAGAGGATGGTGACGCAGCGCTGGTGGAAGGCCTGCCCTTCCGCGGTCAGTTGCAGCTTGCGTGTCGAGCGGTTGATCAGCCGCGCCCCAAGCCTGCCCTCTAGCCTCGTGACCAGCTTGCTGACGGCCGATGGCGTCATGCCGAAGAGCTTGGCAGCGGCGGAGAAGCCGCCGCGCTCGACCACGGCCGCGAACACTTCCATCTCGCCGGAGCGGTTGCCGAGCAGGGTTGCCATGGTGAATTCAAGTCACAAGTGATGTTACGGGCGGCCTCCTAGTTCAAATCATCGCATTGCACCATCTGGCTGGCTCCAGTCTCGCTTGGCGCGGAGCCTCCCATGCCCATTGCCGTCTATGCCCTCACCGCCGGTGCCTTCGGCATCGGCACCACCGAATTCGTCATCATGGGCCTGTTGTTGCAGGTCGCCGCCGACCTGCAGGTCTCGGTCGCGATGACCGGTCTGCTGATCTCCGGTTATGCGCTGGGCGTGTTCGTCGGCGCGCCGGTGCTGACCCTCGCTACCCGCAAGCTGCCGCGCAAGCAGGTGCTGATCCTGCTGATGGCGATCTTCACCCTCGGCAACATCGCCTGTGCGCTCGCCCCGAGCTACGGCCTCTTGATGGCGGCGCGCATCGTCACCTCGCTGGCGCATGGCACCTTCTTCGGCGTGGGCTCCGTCGTCGCGACCAGCCTCGTCCCCGAGGACAAGAAGGCGTCGGCCATCGCCGTGATGTTCACCGGCCTCACCATCGCGACCCTGCTCGGCGTGCCCGCCGGCGCCTGGCTCGGCCTGAACTTCGGCTGGCGCGCCACCTTCTGGACCATCGCCGTGATCGGCGTCGTCGCCATGCTGGTGCTGGCTCGTCTCGTCCCGGCCGACAAGGGCAAGGTCGAGGTCGCGCCGCTGCGCCAGGAACTCGCAACCCTCGCCGACCCGCAGGTGCTGCT
>JAEXUU010000093.1 GCA_023452965.1 Pseudomonadota bacterium
ACAGGCGCTGAGCAGCGGGCGCGTCGACGGTTTTTGCGCCGGCGCGCCCTGGAACGCCGCTGCGGTCGCCGCCGGCATCGGTGCCATGCTTCATTGCGGCGTCGATCTGCGCCGTGACTGCCCCGACAAGGTGCTGGCCTGGCGCGCCGACGATGCAGACCGACGCTCGAACGCGGTGGCACGGCTCAATGCCGCGATCCTGCGGGCCAGCGACTGGGTCCAGGAACCCGCGAATGGCGAACGTCTCGCCCTGCATCTGTCGCGGCTGGACCGGCTGGCGCTACCGGCGGAGCTGATCGCGCCGGTGCTGCGTTTCAGCCTGATCCAGGGGGGTGGTCGGCCGCCGCGCCGGGTCGAGCGCTTCATTCGTTTCGACCGGGAGGCGTTGAAGCCCAATCCCGCCCATGCCGATTGGATCCTGGCGAGCATGGAAGCGGCAGGGCAAGCCGTGCGAACGGCCGATATGCTCGCGCAAGCGCGGGCGATGTTCCGGCCTGCCCTATTTCTGGACAGCTCTTTCTGATCGGTGGTTCTGCATAATTTTTGTGCTGTCGCAGATAAATTGTGCGCCGCAACATGGTCAAGCGAAATGCCGATTCTTGGGGCAATCGCCGGCTAACGCCTTGAGAGACCCGGATTTTCGCCGCGATCCGGCAGTTGGCACGCTCCTTGTAAGAATTCCAGTGACGCGGCCAAGGCTGCCCGCGCCGATTTCCTGACCGAACGCACAGCAACGCCGCTGTCGAATGTGCCTGACCGGGCGCTTTCGCGCGGCGTTTTCGTTCTGGCTGCTCCCGACTTCGATCCGGCATCCCCAAGCGAGGCGATTGATGAGCGACAAGATCGACACAAGAGCGAAACCCAGCCGCCGCAGGCTGCTGCGGCTCTCGGGCGCCGCGGCGCTGCTGGGCGCGGCGCGGCTCGCGTTGCCCGCCGGCGCGTTCGCGCAAGGCGCTGGCCCGGAGGTCAAGGGCACGCGCCTCGGCTACATCGCCCTGACCGATGCCTCGCCGCTGATCATCGCCAAGGAGAAGGGGCTCTTCGCCAAATACGGCCTGGCCGACATGGACATCGCCAAGCAGGCCTCCTGGGGCGCGACGCGCGACAACATGGCGCTCGGCTTCAAGAACAATGGCATCGATGGCGGCCACATCCTGCGCCCGAAGACGCATCTCTACGCCACCGGCAAGGTGATGCAGAACGGCCAACCCTTGCCGATGTACACGCTGCTGAACCTCAACGAGGACGGCCAGGCGATCTCGGTCTCGAACGAATACAAGGACCTCAACGTCCAGAAGGACGCCTCGCCGCTGAAGCAGGCCTTCGAGCGCAAGAAGGCGGCCGGCAAGGAACTCACCGCCGCGATGACCTTCCCCGGCGGCACCCATGACCTCTGGATCCGCTACTGGCTCGCCGCCGGCGGCATCGACCCCGACAGCGACATCAAGGTCATCGTCGTGCCGCCGCCGCAGATGGTGGCGAACATGAAGGTCGGCACCATGGACTGCTTCTGCGTCGGCGAGCCCTGGAACGAGCAGCTGGTCAACCAGAACATCGGCTACACCGCGCTGACCACCGGCGAGCTCTGGGCCCGGCACCCCGAGAAGATCCTCGGCATGCGCGCCGATTTCGTCGACGCCAACCCGAAGGCGACGCAGGCCATCCTGATGGCGGTAATGGAAGCCCAGCAATGGGCCGACAGGATGGAGAACCGCCAGGAGCTCTCCGAAATCGTCGGCAAGCGGCAATGGTTCAACGTCCCGACCGGCGACATCAACAAGCGCCTGCAGGGCGACATCAACTACGGCAATGGCCGCGAGGCGAAGGGCACCAATCTCTACATGAAGTTCTGGGGCGAAGGCGGCTCGACCTCCTATCCCTGGAAGAGCCTCGATACCTGGTTCGTCACCGAGAACATCCGCTGGGGCAAGTTCGAGCCGACCATCGACATCAAGGCCTTGGTCGACAAGACCAACCGCGCCGATCTCTGGCGCGAGGCCGCCAAGGCGCTCGGCGTCTCCGGGGCCCCCACGGGCGATAGCCGCGGCGTCGAGACCTTCTTCGACGGCGTGAAGTTCGATCCGGCCGCACCGCACGACTATCTCAAGGCCCTTAAGATCAAGCGGGTCGCCTGAGCCATGGCCGAGCCGCTGATCATCGTGGGAAAGGGCATGGCGGCGACCAGGCTGGTCGACGAGCTCAGCCAGCGCGCGCTAGGCCGCTATTCCGTCGCGGTGATCGGGGCCGAGCCGCGGCTCGCCTACAACCGGGTGCTGCTCTCGCCGCTGCTGGCCGGCGAGATCGCGGAGCCGGACATCGAGCTGAAGCCCGCCGCCTGGTGGCGCGACCGTGGCGTCTCGATGCTCTATGGCAAGCCGGTCACCGGCATCGACCGGCGCGCCAGGACGGTGACATTGCAGGGTGGTCTGACTCTGCCTTATGGCAAGCTCGTCCTCGCCACCGGCTCGAAGCCGCTCAAGCCGCCCTTCCCGGGCGGTGATCTGCCGGGCGTCGCGACTTTCCGCGACACCGCCGATGTCGGGGCGATGCGGGCCTATGCCGAGCGCGGCGCCCGCATCGTCGTCATCGGCGGCGGGCTGCTCGGGCTCGAAGTCGCCTATGGGCTGGCACGCGCCGGCGGTCAGGTCACGCTGCTGCACCTCGTCGACCGGCTGATGGAGCGCCAGCTCGATGCCGAGGGCGCGGCGCTTCTCGCCTCCGCCATGGCCATGCGCGGCGTCGAGATCCGGCTGAACAGCGCGACCAAGGGCTTCGTCGGGACGGACAAGGTCGAAGGCGTCGCATTGCAGGACGGCACGGTGATCCCGGCCGAGCTCGTCGTGATCGCCATCGGCGTGCGGCCGAACACCGATCTTGCCGCAGCGGCCGGGCTCGAGATCGCGCGCGGCATCGTCGTCGACGATGCGCTGGCGACCAGCGATCCAGCGATCTTTGCGATCGGCGAATGCGCCGAGCATCGCGGCCAGGTCTATGGGCTGGTCGAGCCCGCCTATGAGCAGGCGCGCACGCTCGCCGCCCGCCTCACCGGCCGCGCGGCAGGCTATGCCGGCTCGCTGCTCGCGACCAACCTCAAGGTCTCCGGCGTCGGCGTCTTCTCGGCCGGCGAGTTCGAGGCCGGCGAAGGCGCCGAGACCGTGGTGCTGCGCGACCGGGGCGCCGGCATCTACCGCAAATTCGTGCTGCGCGAGGGCAGGCTCGCCGGCTGCGTGCTGGTGGGCGATACGCAGGGAGCCCTGTTCTATCTCGGCCTGATCCGCTCGCAGCAGGACATCACGCCGTTCCGCGCCGAGCTGCCCTTCGGCGAGGCCTATTGCATCGGGGAGGCCGCCTGATGCGCCACGACGCCCCGCTCTCCGGCCGCTCCGACCAGCCGGTCCGCACCACCTGCCCCTATTGCGGGGTCGGCTGCGGCATCCTGGCGACGCCGGACGGCAAGGGCGGAGCGGCGATCGCCGGCGATCCCGCCCATCCGGCCAATCGCGGCCGGCTCTGTTCCAAGGGCTCGGCGCTGGGCGAGACGCTCGGTCTGGGTACGCGCGTGCTGCATCCGCTGAAGCGCAATGCCCGCGGCGCCTATGACCGGGTCTCCTGGGACGAGGCGCTGGATGCGGTCGCCGCCGGGCTGAAGGCGATCATCGCGCGCGACGGTCCCGAGGCGGTGGCCTTCTATCTCTCCGGCCAGCTGCTGACCGAGGATTATTACGTCGCCAACAAGCTCGCCAAGGGCTTCATCGGCACGCCGCATGTCGACACCAATTCACGGCTCTGCATGTCCTCGACCGTCGCCGGCCATCGCCGCGTCCTCGGCTCCGACACCGTGCCGGGCTGCTATGAGGATCTCGACGGCGCCGATCTCGTCGTGCTCGTCGGCTCCAACGCCGCCTGGTGCCATCCGGTTCTGTTCCGTCGGATCCAGCAGAACCGGGCGGAGCGTGGCGCCAGGGTCGTGGTCGTCGATCCGCGGGTGACGGCGAGCGCCGAGGAGGCCGATCTCGTCCTTCCGCTGAAGCCCGGCTCCGACAGCCTGTTGTTCGCGGGGCTCCTGGTCCATCTCGCCGATAGCGGCCTGCTCGATGAAAGCTATCTCGCGCACCACACCAGCGGCTTCGAGGAGGCGCTGGCCAATGCGCGGACGCTCGCGCCTGGCCTCGCCACGATCGTCGAAGGGACAGGGCTCCCGGCCGCCGACATCGCCGCCTTCTACAGGCTCTGGGCCGAAACTCCCGCCGTCGTCACCGCCTGGAGCCAAGGCGTCAACCAGTCGGCTCAAGGGACCGACAAGGTCGCCGCGATCCTGCATTGCCATCTCGCCACCGGCCGGATCGGCCGGCCCGGAAGCGGCCCGTTCTCGCTGACCGGCCAGCCCAACGCCATGGGCGGGCGCGAGGTCGGCGGTCTCGCCAACATGCTCGCCGCCCATATGGGTTACTCGGCTGGCGAGATCGACCGCGTCCGCCGCTTCTGGAAGGCGCCGAACATCGCCCGACAGGAAGGGCTGAAGGTGGTGGCCATGATGGACGCCGTCGCCGGCGGCGGCATCAAGGCGCTGTGGGTGATGGCGACCAATCCGGCCGTCTCGCTGCCGCGCGCCGACGCGGTCAAGGCAGCGCTCGCCGGGCTCGATCTCTTCGTCGTCTCCGAGAACGTCCTCTCGAACGACACACTGGCCGCCGGCCCGCACTACATCCTGCCGGCGGCCGCCTGGGGCGAGAAGGACGGCACCGTCACCAATTCCGAGCGCCGGATCTCGCGCCAGCGCGCCTTCCTGCCGCTGCCGGGCGAGGCGCGGCCGGATTGGTGGATCATCTGCGAGGTCGCGCGCCGCCTCGGCTTCGGCGAGGCCTTCGCCCATCCCGGCCCGGCCGAGATCTATGCCGAGCATGCCGCACTCTCGGCCTTCGAGAACGAGGGCAGCCGCGATCTCGACCTCGGCGCCCATGCCGGCCTCGGGCGCGGCGACTATGACGCGCTGGAGCCGGTGCAATGGCCGCTGCCGGCCGGGCGCCCCGGCGGCACCGCCCGCCTGTTCGCGGATGGCGGCTTCTTCGCGCCTGGCGGCCGCGCCACCATGCGACCTCTGGCGGTTCCAGCGCTCGCCAGCCAGCCGGATGCCGAGCGGCCCCTGCTGCTGAACACGGGCCGCATCCGCGATCACTGGCACACGATGACACGCACGGGCCTGAGCACCCGGCTCTCGGCCCACATCGCCGAGCCCGCGCTCTTCCTGCATCCGTGCGATGCCGAGCGCTACGGCGTCAGCGAAGGCCGCTTTGCCCGCGTCGCGACCGAACATGGCGCCGCCGTGCTCAAGGTGGTGCTCGACGAGGGCGCACGGCCGGGCGCCCCCTTCGCGCCGATCCACTGGTCCGGCGAGACGGCCTCCGACGCCCGTATCGGCGCCCTCGCGCAGGCCGCCTGCGATCCATTCTCAGGACAGCCCGAGCTGAAGGCGACGCCGGCGTCGATCGCGCCGGTCGCCTATGCCTCGCAGGGCTTCGTCCTGTCGCGGGATGGTTTTGCACTGCCGCCGGGCAGCTGGTGGGCGAAGCTCGCCGTCGAGGGTGGCGAAGGGCGCCTGTTCGCCACCGATGGCGGGCCCGAGGCGCTGATGGCGCATGCGAATGCCGCCTTCAGCGGCTGCGAGCTCACCGAAATGATCGACCGGGCGGGTGGGGTCTACCGCTGCATCGCGACAAGGAACGGCCGCCTGATCGGGACGCTGTTCCTCGCCCCCGCCGGGCAGGCGCTGCTCTGGGACACGGTCAAGGCAGCCTTCGCCGCCGGCAGGGAGCCGGAGAACCGGCTGGCATTGCTCGCCGGCCGCAGCCCAGGCGGCATCGCCGAGGCGGGGCCGATCGTCTGCGCCTGCTTCGGCGTCGGCCTCAACGCGATCCGCGCCGCCTTCGCCGGCGGCCAGGCGCTGAGCGCAGAGGATATCGGGCGGCAGCTCAAGGCGGGCACGAATTGCGGTTCCTGCCTCCCGGAAATCCGCCGCATCGGGGCGCAGTCGCGCGCGACGGAGGCGGCATGACGGACGCGGCGCAGCAGCACGGACAAGGGAGTATCGCGATGGGACAGGCTGTCTCGAAGAGAGCGGCGGCAGAGGCGGTGATCGTCGCGCTGCCCGGCGCCAAGGCTGCGGTCGTGGCCCTGCCGCCTCTGGCTGCAAGGCCGCTGACCGGGCGCGTGGCGTCCTGGCTCAGGGCGATCGCCGTCAACCTGCTGCCGCCGCTGCTGACGGTCGCGCTGCTGCTGCTGTTCTGGCAGATCGCCGCGTCCGGCCCGCAATCCTCGCTGCCGCCGCCGAGCAAGATCTGGAGCGAGGCGCGCGACCTGATCGTCGAGCCCTTCTTCTGGAACGGCTCGCAGGATATCGGCCTCGGCTGGCGCATCCTGGTCTCGCTGCAGCGCGTTGCGATCGGCTTCAGCCTGGCGGCGGTGATCGGCGTGCTGCTCGGCGCCCTCGTCGGTCAGTCGGTCTGGGCGATGCGTGGTCTCGACCCGGTCTTCCAGGTGCTGCGCACCGTGCCGCCGCTCGCCTGGCTGCCGCTCTCGCTGGCGGCATTCCGTGACAGCCAGCCCTCGGCGATCTTCGTGATCTTCATCACCGCGATCTGGCCGGTGATCATCAACACCGCCGTCGGCATCCGCAACATCCCGCAGGACTATCGCAATGTCGCGCAGGTGCTGCGGCTGAACCAGCTCGAATTCTTCTTCAAGATCATGGTGCCTTCGGCCGCGCCCTACATCTTCACCGGGCTTCGGATCGGCGTCGGCCTGTCCTGGCTCGCCATCGTCGCCGCCGAGATGCTGACCGGCGGCGTCGGCATCGGCTTCTTCATCTGGGATGCGTGGAACTCCTCCCGCCTCTCCGACATCATCGTGGCGCTGGTCTATATCGGCGTGGTCGGCTTCATCCTCGACCGCCTCGTCGCCTTCATCGGCCATGTCGTCACCCGCGGCACACAGGCCAATTGAGGGACGGACGATGAGCTATCTCAAGATCGATCATGTCGACAAACGCTTCGCCCGTGGCGCCGCCACGACCGAGGTTTTGAAGGATATCAGCCTCGTCATCGACAAGGGTGAGTTCGTCTCGATCATCGGCCATTCCGGCTGCGGCAAGTCGACCCTGCTCAACATCGTCGCCGGGTTGACGCCGGTCAGCGCCGGGGCCGTGCTGCTCGAAGGCAAGGAGGTCAATGCGCCGGGGCCCGAGCGCGCCGTGGTCTTCCAGAACCATTCGCTGCTGCCCTGGCTCACCGTCTACGACAATGTCGCGCTCGCCGTGAACAAGGTCTTCGGCGGCGTGAAGAGCAAGGCGGAGCGGCATGACTGGATCATGCACAATCTCGACCTCGTCCAGATGGGCCATGCCAAGGACAAGCGCCCGGGCGAGATCTCCGGCGGCATGAAGCAGCGCGTCGGCATCGCCCGCGGCCTCGCCATGGAGCCGAAGATCCTGCTGCTCGACGAGCCCTTCGGCGCGCTCGACGCGCTGACCCGCGCCCATCTGCAGGATTCGATCATGCAGATCCACGCGACGCTCGGCAACACCATGATCATGATCACCCATGACGTCGACGAGGCTGTGCTGCTCTCGGACCGGATCGTGATGATGACCAACGGTCCCTCAGCCCGGATCGGCGAGGTGCTCGACGTCCGGCTGGAGCGCCCGCGCAAGCGGCTCGAACTGGTCTCGGACCGCACCTACATCGCTGCGCGCGAGGCGGTGCTGAAGTTCCTCTACGAGCGCCATCGATTCGTCGAGGCGGCGTGACGGCAGCGGCCATGAGCGACGATTTCACTCCCGACCAGAAGCGCTATCTCGAAGGCTTCATGAGCGGCCTGCAATCGGCCCGCGCCGCGCGTGGGCTCGGGCCGCTCGGCGGTGCCGGTGGCTCCGGCAGCGCAGCACCATCGGGTCCCGACAAGGAACATGCCGAGGCGCAGGCGAAGACGATTGCCGGTGGCGGCAAGCTGGTCGACCAGGAGAAGTGGAAGGCGGTAGAACATCCCTTCGACGCCTATGCCCGTTTCAAGCAGCAGGCGGGCTCGGGCACCTATCCCAAGCCCGAGGACAATTTCCGCTGGCGCTATCACGGCCTGTTCTATGTCGCGCCGGCGCAGGACAGCTATATGTGCCGCCTGCGCATCCCGAACGGCATCCTGAAAGCCTGGCAGTTCGAGGGTGTCGCCGATCTCGCGGAGCGCTTCGGCGGCGGCTACAGCCACGTCACCACCCGCGCCAATCTCCAGATCCGCGAGATCAAGGCGGAGAACGCACCGCTGCTGCTCGAAGGCCTCGCCGATCTCGGCCTCACCGCCAAGGGCTCGGGCGCCGACAATATCCGCAACGTCACGGGTTCGGCCACCGCCGGCATCGACCCGCTCGAACTCCTGGACACGCGTCCGCACGCCCGCGCCTGGCTCCATCACA
>JAEXUU010000150.1 GCA_023452965.1 Pseudomonadota bacterium
CCTTCAAGCAGCTGCCGGTCGCGGCCCTGCCCCGCGTCGACTTCCCGACGATCAACGTCAGCGCCCGTCTGCCCGGCGCCAGCCCGGAGACGATGGCCTCCTCGATCGCCGCTCCGCTGGAGCGCGAATTCGCCTCGATCTCGGGCATCACCTCGATGTCCTCGGTCTCGCAGCTCGGCTCGACCTCGATCACCCTGCAATTCGACCTCAACCGCAACATCGACGGCGCCGCTCTGGACGTGCAGGCGGCGCTCAGCGCCACGACGCGGCGCCTGCCGCCCGAGCTTCCTGCTCCGCCGAGCTTCAGAAAGGTCAACCCGGCCGACCAGCCGGTGCTGTTCATGGTGCTGACCTCGGCGACCAAGCCGCTCTACGAGGTGCATGAGTTCGGCGAGAACGTGCTGCAGCAGCAGATCGCGCAATTGCCGGGCGTCGCCCAGGTCAACATCTTCGGCGCGCAGAAATACGCGGTGCGCATCCTGGTCAATCCGGACGCCGTCTCAGCGCGCGGGCTCTCGCTCGCCGATGTCCGAAACGCCGTCTCGGCCGCCAACTCGAACTCCCCGGTCGGCACGCTGAACGGCATCAACCAGCGCCTGACGCTCGGCGCCACCGGACAGCTCGAACGCGCGGCCGAATACGGCAACCTGATCATCTCGCAGAAGAACGGCATTCCGATCCGGCTCAGCGACGTCGCCCAGACCTTCGACTCCGTCGAGAACAACCAGACCGCGAGCTGGTACAATGGCGAGCGCTCGATCATCCTCGCCGTCTACCGCCAGTCCGACGCCAACACCGTCGAGGTCGTCGACAGCATCAAGGACCGGCTCGCCGCCTACCGCGCCCAGCTGCCAGCGGCGATGAATCTGGCGGTACTGAACGACCGCTCGATCCCGATCCGCGAAGCGGTCGAGGATGTCGAGGTCTCGCTGATGATCGCCATCGTGCTGGTGATCATGGTGATCTTCCTGTTCCTGAAGAACCTGACCGCCACGCTGATCCCGACGCTCGCCTTGCCGATCTCGCTGATCGGCACCTTCGCGATCATGTATGCGCTCGGCTATTCGCTCGACAACATCTCGCTGCTGGCGCTGACGCTCGCCGTCGGCTTCGTCGTCGACGATGCCATCGTCATGCTGGAGAACATCATCCGGCATATCGAGATGGGCAAGAAGCCGTTCCAAGCGGCGCTCGACGGCTCGCGCGAGATCGGCTTCACCATCCTCTCGATCACCATCTCGCTGGTCGCCGTCTTCATCCCGGTCTTCTTCATGGGCGGGGTGGTCGGCAAGGTCTTCGCCGAATTCGCCGGCACGATCGCCGCGGCGATCATCGTCTCCGGCTTCGTCTCGCTGACACTGACCCCGATGCTCTGCGCCCGCTTCCTCAAGGCACATGACCATCACAAGAAGCCGAGCCTGCTCGACCGGACCTTCGAGGCCGGTTTTCAGGGCATGCTCGGCGCTTATCGCTGGTCGCTGGACCATGTGCTGAGGGCGCGGTTCCTGATGCTGCTGTTCACGCTCGGAACCGTCTACGTCTCGGTCCAGCTGTATATCGACATCCCGAAGGGCTTCTTCCCGCTGGAGGATACAGGCCTGCTGCGCGGCGCGACCGAGGGTCCGCCCGACACCTCCTTCGAGGCGATGGCGGAGCGCCAGACCCGCGTCGCCGAGATCGTCCGGGCCGATCCGGCGGTCGACTACCTGACCTCGAATATCGGTGGCTTCAACGCCACCAATAACGGCTTCATGTTCATCGCGTTGAAGCCCAAATCCGAACGGGACAAGGCCGATGTGGTGATCGCCCGGCTGCGCCGGGCCACCTCGGAAGTGCCGGGCATGACGGCTGTGTTCCAGCAGGTCCAGAACATCAATCTCAACGCCGGCCGCTCCTCGCGCGCCCAGTATCTCTATTCGCTGCAGGGCCCGGATCTCGCGGCGCTGTTCAACTACGCGCCGCTGATGCAGCAGCGGCTTGCCCAGATTCCCCAGTTGCGGGACGCCAACATCGATCTTCAGCTACGCAATCCGCAGCTCTCGATCGATATCGACCGCGAACGCGCCGCCAGCCTCGGCATCTCAAGCGACCAGATCCGCCAGGCGCTGGGCAACGCCTTCGGCTCACGCCAGATCGCCACGATCTTCACGCCCGCCACCGATTACCAGGTGATCATGGAGGCTAACCGCGCCTATCAGCAGGACCCGGGCGTGCTGTCGCGGCTGCTGCTCAAGGCCGCCAACGGCCAGAATGTCCCGCTCGAGACTGTGGCCACGATCAAGCCGAGCGTCGGCCCGCTGGCGGTCAACCGCATCTCGCAGCAGCCTGCGGTGACGATCTCGTTCAACACCGCGCCCGGCGTCTCGCTCGGCGACGCCGTCAACGCGATCCGCGCGGCCGAGCGCGACGTGAACCTTCCGGCCTCGATCGTCACCAGCTTCGCCGGCTCGGCCCAGCTCTTCCAGGATGCGCTCAAGGGCCAGGGACTACTGATCTTCGCGGCAATCCTGGTGATCTACATCATCCTCGGCATCCTCTATGAGAGCTTCATCCACCCGATCACGATCCTCTCCGGCCTGCCCTCGGCCGGCCTTGGCGCGCTGCTCGCCCTGCAGTATTTCCACATGGATCTGTCGGTGATCGCGATCATCGGCATCCTGATGCTGGTCGGCATCGTCAAGAAGAACGCGATCATGATGGTCGACTTCGCGATCGAGCGCCGCCGCCACGGCGACGATGCCCTCTCCGCGATCCGCGAGGCCGCGCTCGTCCGCTTCCGTCCGATCATGATGACGAGCTTTGCAGCGATCTTCGGCGTCCTCCCGATCGCGCTCGGCGCCGGCGCCGGGGCCGAATTGCGC
>JAEXUU010000201.1 GCA_023452965.1 Pseudomonadota bacterium
GCCGAAGGCGGTCTGCGCCATCCGGCTTGACCAGGCCTCGCTGCCGCCGAGGCCGGAAGCGGCGAGAAAGGTCAAGCCGATGGCGGCCGTGAGTTCCCGGCCGAGGCGTTTGGCCTTGATGCCGGCAAGGGGGGCGGTCGCGGGCGATGGCATGTATTGCATGGCTCGGTCTCGTCGGGTGCCGCAGCGCGATGCCTCCAGACTCCGGGCGGCGCCGACTGCTTACAGTGATTCCAAAGTATAGGCTCTCTTTATAATCATTAAAAACTATGATTACTGAGCCGTTGTTGACGGTGATATTCAGTTTTACTAAGAGGGGTCAAGTGCGGTCGCCGGCTCGGCGCGGTTCCGTGCGTCTGCGCCGCCGCTTGTCTTTCTCCGTCAGCCTATCGAGGAAATTCCATGTTCATCGCCATGAACCGCTTCAAGGTCATCAAGGGGGAGGAGGCGACGTTCGAGACCATCTGGTCCTCGCGCAAGACCCGGCTCGACGAGATGAAGGGCTTCATCGCCTTCCACCTGCTCAAGGGGCCGGAGAAGGACGACCACACGCTCTATTCCTCGCACACGACCTGGGCCTCGAAGGAGGACTTCACGGCCTGGACCAAGTCCGAGCAGTTCCGCGAGTCGCACAGCAAGGCCGGCCAGGCGCGGCCGAAGCCGGTCTTCCTCGGCCATCCCGAGTTCGAGGGCTTCGAGACGGTGCTGACCGAGCACAACCCGCATCTGCCGCTGCAGGCGGCCGAATAAGGGGAGGGTGGACATGCCGATCTCGCAGGCGCTTGCTCCGGCAGGCCAGGAACCGCCGGTCACGGAGCCCATGGAACGCGTCAGGCAGGCGCTCGCCGCCAAGCCGGACGGTGTCATCGAGGCGATCGCCCGCGAGGTCGGCGTGTCGACGCTCGCCGTGCTCGAGGCGGCGCCGGAGGACCAGCGCCGCTTCATCCCGGTGGAGCGTTTCGAGGCGCTCTGGCTGGAGCTCTCGAGCTGGGGCACCGTGCTCTTCATCGTGCACACCCCCGACATCGTGCTCGAATGCGAGGGCTCGCTGCCTGTCGGCTCCTTCGGACACGGCTATTACAACATCCATGGCGACAGCCCGATCGGCGGGCACATCAAGGCCGGCAATTGCCAGACCATCGCTTTGGTCGACCGGCAGTTTCATGGCCGCCGTTCCTGCTCGGTGCAGTTCTTCAACGGCGCCGGCGAGGCGATGTTCAAGATCTTCGTCCGGCGCGACGAGAAGCGCGAACTGCTCGCCGATCAGGTCGCGAAGTTCGAGGCCCTGCAGCGCGACTTCGTCTGAGCTGGCTCAGGCCGCAGTGACGTGGCCGAAGTCCTTTGGAAGTTTGCACCGGTATCGCTCGTTGCCTCCGTCCGGAATCGGTCGGAGGCATTGGCTTTGCGGCGCGAGGATGGCACGATGGACTTGCCGCAGGCCTAATCGGAGGCGGGCCTGCCGCTTAGTCGACGGCACTTTACAGGGTCGCAGCGGTGACCAAAGAAGAGGCGCCGCCATCTTGTCGCCACGCCCTGCCCCGAAACGAAGGACCGCAGTCGGAACTCGCGGAGTTCCGTCAAGGATCTGTTAACTACGTGAGCGCACTGTCGAAGTTGCGACACGGGATGAGGAGGTCGGCACGCCGAGCCTCGTTCCGCTTTCGCAAGGCTGCCGCCAGCATCGGGAGAATGGCGGGAAACCACCCCCTGAGTATCCCGAGTGAGGCCGACGGCATGGCTGCGCCCGCAACCTTCGAGAGAGCCCTGGCGCGGGCTTCTGTCGTGCGGCCCGAGCTGGCGCAGAACGCGCTTCACTCCCTTCGGCCGGGTGGCGGCGGTGCGGCCGGGTTGCTGCTGGCGCTGCGCTATATTCAGGCCCGCTTCGTTTCGGTCTGGGGGCTGTTGATCGCCGCCCTGCTTTGCCCGCCGGAGATCTTCACCGAATTCGCGATCTATTCGGCGCTCGCCAATTTCCTGGCGATCGCCTCGCTGCTGCGCTTCGAGGCGGTGTTCTTCCAGAGCAGCGATCCGGACCGGCTCGGGCGCGCCTTCCGGCTGTCGCTCGTGGCGGGGTGCGGCTTTCTCGGGCTGGCGGCGCTCTCGGCCTTCGCCGCGTCGATGCTGGGCGTCGTCATGGCGGGCTATGCTGCGCTCTTCGTTCTGTCTCTCGCTGGCCGTGCGGCGATCCGGCTGGCAACCGCGGAAGCGACTGCCGAGGGCGATTTCCGGGCGATCGGCAATGCCGGGCTGGTCCAGGCGGTGGTCCAGCCCGGTGCGATGCTGGCATTGGTCCTGCCTTTCGGCCCTTCCTCGTTGGCGCTGTTCGCTGCCGATGCGATCGGCCATGCCGTTGCCGCCTGCTATCTCGGCTGGCGCCGTCGCTTCGCCTTCCAGCAGCTCGCCTTCAGCGCCGAATGGTCGCGCTGGGAGCTGCGGCGCTCGGCCCGGCAATGGAGCGCCGCCCCGCGGTTGCTGCTACCTTCCGTCCTCCTCTCGTTCGGCTTCTCGGTTGCGCCACTTTTTGCACTGACCTTCGCCGCCGATTCGGTCCTCGCGGCGCATGTCGCCCTCGCCATGCGTCTTCTCGACATGCCGACGCAGATGTTCGGCGCGGTGACTCAGCCGCTGGTGATGAGCAGCATGCGCAGCCGGCAAGGGCCGGCGCGTCGCCGCTGGGCCCGCATCCTCACCGCTGGGCTCGTATTCGTCGCATTCGTGCTGTTCGCCGGCGTGGCGGGCTTCGCGCTGATCCTCGATCCCTGGCTGGAGGAGACGCAATGGCACGGCATCGGAGCCGTGCTGGCGGTCCTGACGCTGTTCTATGCCGGCATCGCCCTGGTCTCGCCGCTGAACGAGATCGGCACGCTGTCGCGCGACCCGCATCACGCGATGATCACCAATGCTGTCGCTACGGTCGCGATCGTCGCCGTCATCGCCTGGTTTGGCGCGCTGTCGCCAGCGCTGCTCTGCGCGGTCGGCGCGATGTCGCTGCTGCGCATGAGCGCGCATGCCTGCCTGGCCTGGACAGGCTTCGGTGGCGGTAGCACGCCTGGAACCTTGCCGCGGGGGTCGCGCATCTGAGCTTTTCGCGGCGGACCCGCTGTCGGCCTTATTCGCGTCGGATCAAGCGGTCGGCGAGCAGCGAGGACAGGAAGCCCGGCTTGAACTCGCGCTCCAGGCGCTCGGGATCGTAGTGATTGGCGACCCAGTCGAGGAAGGCGATGCCTCTGGCCTCGCCCTCGCGCTCATAGGCCTCGAAGAAGGCGTCGAGGATGCCGGTCTTGGCGAATCGGAAATGACCGTAGCGGAAGGAGAGCGCGGCCATCGCCTCCTTCAGCGGGCGCTGCTCGTGGACCAGCAGATAGAGCGCCGCAAAGAATCCGGCGCGGTCGGCGCCGGATTTGCAGTGCACCAGCGCCGGCAGGGCGAGCTCCCGGAAGAACTGCGGCGCCGACAGGATGGTTTCGCGATCTGGGGCGCCGCGCGAGCGCAGCACGAAGTCGATCAGGGCGATGCCGTGGCGCTCGCAGGCCTCGCGCTGGAGCTGCCATGAGCCGTGCTCGCGCCCGCCGCGCAGATTGACGATGGTGCGCACGCCCTGACGGGCGAACCAGGCGATGTCGCCCGGAGCCGGCTGCGCCGCCCGCCAGAGCCGCGGCGTGACGCGATGGGCATTGAGATAGGCGAGCCGGAAGATGCCGTGATCGACCAGCAGCATGTTGGCCCAGGCGCGCGCGCGGTCGAGCCGGCCGCCGAGCGGGCGGTCCCAGCGCGCGATCCGGGCCATGCGCCTAGCATAGCGGTCCTCGTCCCGCCGCAAGCGGTTCAGCATCTCGTCCTGCTTTCGTCCATGGCCGGCCCGATACCAGTGCTGGAGGCGGCGCGCAAATCTGGCAGGGAGATGCGAACTGGCAGCCCGGCTTGCAAGGCGGGCAGAAGGTCGGACTTGGCCTTTGCCGCGCAAGCCGGCATAAGGCGCGCCAGTATCGTCCATAGACAGGTCTCGTTCATGCGCCTCGACGCCATCTCCATCGGCAAGAATCCCCCCGACGAAGTCAATGTCGTGATCGAGGTCGCGATCGGCGGCGAACCGATCAAGTACGAGATGGACAAGGAGGCCGGCACGCTCTTCGTCGATCGCTTCCTCTACACCCCGATGCGTTATCCCGGGAATTACGGCTTCATCCCGCACACCCTCTCCGAGGATGGCGACCCCTGCGACGTGCTCGTCGCCAATACGCGCCCGCTGGTGCCGGGGTCCTATATCGCGGTCCGCCCGATCGGCGTGATGATGATGGAGGACGAGGGCGGCGGCGACGAGAAGATCATCGCCGTGCCGGTGCCGAAGCTCACCAAGCGCTACGAGAACGTCCACAACTACACGGACCTGCCGAAGATCACGCTCGACCAGATCCAGCACTTCTTCGAGCACTACAAGGATCTCGAACCTGGCAAATGGGTGAAGTTCACCGGCTGGGGCGACGCCGCCAAGGCCAAGGAACTGATCCTCGAAGCGATCGAGCGCGCGAAGAAGGCCAAGGCGAAGGGCTGAAGACTGCGGCTTTGCCGCGTCATGCTCGGGACAGGTC
>JAEXUU010000262.1 GCA_023452965.1 Pseudomonadota bacterium
GCCCGAAGGCTCGGCCCGGCTGGACTAGGGGACGCCTCGCTCAGCCCTTGTCGGCGAGCGAGAGGCGGCTCTGCGACGCCACGAAATCCGAGAGCATAGGCACGAAGTCGTCGCCCTTGCCGGCCGCGACGGCCTGGGCATAGACGTTCTTGACGGCGTTGCCGACCGGGTTGGGTACGCCGGCATCGTTGGCGACGGTCTCGAGATAGCGGACATCCTTCAGCGCGTTCGACAAGGTGAACTTGTGGGCGTCGCGGTCGCGCTGCAGCACGTACTGCATGAAGGTCTGGTAGAAGCCGCAATCCATCCGGCCGCCGGAGATCACGCTGTTGAAAGTCTGGGGCGTGATACCGATCTTCTGCGCCAGCGTCAGCGCCTCGGAATAGATCGCGCCATAGCCCATCGAGAGGAAGTTGTTGAGCAGCTTCATCTTGTGGCCATCGCCGACCGGGCCGAGATGCACGACCTTTTGTGCCCATGCGTCACAGACCGGCTTGATCCGCGCGAAAACCTCGCTGTCCGCCCCAATCATGGTGGAGAGTTGGCCAAGAGCCGCTTGCGCGGGCGTGCCGCCGAGCGGAGCATCGCAGAGGTGGAGACCAATGGCCGAGAGTTGGGCTGCCAGTCTGACCGTCGAGCTCGGATCCGAGGTCGAGCAGTCGACGATGATGGTGCCGGGCTTGGCGCCGGCTGCGATGCCGTCGGGACCGTTGACCACGGCCTCGACCTGCGGCGTGCCGGTGACGCAAAGGAAGATAATCGAGGCCTTTTCGGCAAGTTCCCGCGGCGTCGCGGCTTCCTGCGCGCCAGCAGCCTTGAGTTCTTCGACTGGTTTGCGGTTGCGATGCCCCATGACGGTCAAGGGGAAGCCTTTGGCGAGGATACACGAGGCCATGCCTTGACCCATGAAGCCTACGCCGATGAAGCCGATCGATTCTTTCTGAGCGCTCATCTTCAGTTTCTCCGTATTATATGAGATGGACTGTGAACATGCGGAACGATTTGACCAAGAACTGGTTGAAGGCCGTGGTTAACCCGCTTCAGGAGAAGCGCTTTATGGCTGGTGACGGAAACCTGCGTGACCCTTCTTCGTTCGGGAAGGGCGCAGCGGTGCCTCGGGAACGCTTGGGAGGGCGGGGCCGCGTTACCTTGCAGATCATTGCCGACCATCTCGACGTCTCGACCGCGACGGTCTCGCTGGCGTTGCGGGGCAGCCCGCTCGTCGCCGATGCGACCAAGCAACGCGTGCAGAAAATGGCGCGCGAAATGGGCTACAGCTACAACCGCAGCGCGGCCTCGCTGCGGACCGACCGGACCAACATCCTCGGCGTCGGCTTCCACGACATCACCAACCCGTACTTCGCCGAGCTCCTGGCGGCGATCGAGGAGACGGCAGCGGCGCATGGACGGTCGATCCTGCTCGGCACCTATGCCGAGAATCTCGAGCGTCAGGACCGTGTGCTCAACACGCTGAAGGAGTACCGGCCCGACGGCATGATCATCTGCCCGGCCGGCGGCACGACGGCAGAGACGCTGGCGCATCTGATGGCGGCGCAGGTGCCGCTGGTCCAGCTCTCGCGCGAGATCGACGGCGTCGACCTCGACTTCGTCGGCTCGGACGACCGGCATGGCACGGTGCTCGCCATGGAGCATCTGCTTGAGCTCGGCCACCGCCGTATCGCCTTTCTCGGGCAGAGCAAGCTGATCTCGACCGGCTGCAACCGCTATCGCGGCTATTCCGAGATGCTCGCCAAATACGGCCTGCCGCTCGACCCGGCGCTGGTCTATTCCGGCTGGGGAACCCGCGAGACTGGGCTGAAGGGAGTCCAGACGGTTCTCGACGCCGAAAACCCGCCGACAGCTGCAGTCTGCTTCAACGATCTCACGGCCTTCGGCGCCATGCTCGGCCTGCGCCATCGCGGGCTGGAGGCGGGCGAGGACTTTTCGCTCGTCGGCTGCGACGACGTCCAGGAGGCGGCGCAATGGTATCCGGCGCTGACGACGATCAAGAATTTCCAGGACGATATGGGGCGCCAGTCGGCCGAGATGCTGCTGCGCCGCATCGCCGAACCGGCTGCGCCTCCGCGCCGGGTCGTGCTGAAGCCGGACCTCGTGGTGCGCGGCACCACGGCTCCGCCGCGCAAGCGCTAGCGCAGGTCGAGACTTCCGTTCATTACGCACGACCGCATTCCCCGCCTGCAGACCGTTCTGTCCGCAGGCGGCGCGTTCCTGATCGTAGTCAGGCATCGTTGGCCGCTTTGGGGTTCAGCGCCTGATAGGCGCGGACGACCTGCGAGTCGTCGCGCCCGCCATGGCCGAGGCCCGAAGCGGCGAGGAACATCTGGTGTGCGGCGGCCGCGAGCGGCAGCGAGGCCTTGGCGGCCCGGCCGGCATCGAGGACGATGCCGAGATCCTTGACGAAGATGTCGACCGCGCTGGCGACCGGTGGCTCATCGTCGAGCATGCGCGGGCCGCGATCCCTCAGCATCCAGGACGAGGCGGCCGAGCCGCCCATGATCTCGAACAGCAGCGCGCCGTCGATTCCGGCCTTCTGGGCGAGCGAGAGCGCTTCTGCCGCCACCGCGATATGGACGCCGCAGAGCAGCTGGTTGACCGTCTTCACGGTCGCGCCCTGGCCGGGCCTCAGCCCGACATGGAAGACCTTGTCGCCCATCGCGTCGAGCATCGGCCTGGCGGCATCGAAATCCGCCTGCGCGGCGCCGGCCATGATCGTCAGCGTGCCGCCGCGTGCGCCATTAACGCCGCCGGAGACCGGCGCGTCGACGAAGCGGCGGCCGCTCTTCTTGACCTCGGCGGCGATCGCTTCGACCTCGCCCGGCGGGCAGGTCGCCATCAGGATGACGGTCGCGGCCGGTGCGAGCGCGGCGAGCGCCCCGGCGTCGAACAGTACGGCGCGGGCCTGCGCGGCATTGACGACCATCAGGATCAGGGCGTCCGCACCTTGCGCTGCTTCGCCGGCGCTCGCCGCGGCATGGCCGCCGGCTGCCGCCAGGGCGTCGCGCGCCTGCTGGCGCATGTCGAAACCGGTGACGCGGAACTGCTTCTTGACGAGATTCTCGGCCATCGGCGCCCCCATTGCGC
>JAEXUU010000273.1 GCA_023452965.1 Pseudomonadota bacterium
GGTGATGCAGTGCGTCAGGAGTGCCGCGGTGGCTTGACGAGGGGCGCACCCTGCAAGTCCGGATGATGAGGAGGGTCGTGCGCGAAGCGCGCTCGACCCTCCTTTGTCTCAGAACCGCCACGCCAGACGTGCCGAGCCCGTATGGGACAAAAAGTCCCGACCGGTCTGTGCCTGGTACTCGCCGGTGAACTCCAGCCCGCTTCCGGAGCTGATCTGCAAGCCGAGGCCGAGATCCAGCAGGCGATCGGGCATCCGCGAGCGACTCTCGAAGGTTCCGACTTCCGACGGCGCCCCGATCAGGCTGGCGCGGGTCGTGAAGTGATCCGAGGACAGAAAAGTGAAGCCGACGGTCGCATATGGTCGCGCCCAATACCCGCCGGAAAGTTCGAAGCGGCTGCCGATCTCGAGGTTCGGGTTGACTGCGAAAACCGTCTTGCTCTGGCGGTGGACGTCGAGATCGAGGCCTTCCGCGCCGAATTCACGGAAGGCAGGCGTCCGGAGATGGAGCGCGTCCACGTCGACATAGGGGCGCAGATACCAGTTTGCGAACGGCAGTTCGTAGGCGGCACGGAACCGTCCGCCGAGGGCCTCGACATGCGATTGGCTCTTGGCCACGGCCGTGATCGAGTCGATCGTGATCGCTCTCAGGTTCTGCTGCTCGGTCTTTCCGATCGTAGCAGAAGCCGCGAACAGCCAGTTGCCGAGCTGCCGCTTCACCGCGATCGATGCGTCGTAACTATCGGTCTTGCTGCCAGTGATGCCGTCCGCATCGTCGAGTTCGCCGCGCGCGAACGACGCTGTGGCACCGATGAACCAGCCGGGAGAGAACTCCTTCTGCCCGCCGATGCGATAGCTCGTCTGCCGCTGGCGATAGCCTCCTTCGTCCGGGGAGGGCGACATCCGCGAATAGTCGCCGCTGATCCGCCCCCAGACGCATTCGCCTTCGCGCATCAGCGTCGTCCCGCTTTCGAAGGCGGGGCAACTCATCGCCGCCCGCATCGACAGGCGTGCATCCTTGAACTTCGTGTTGGTCACATACTGCGTCGACTCGAGCGAAACCTCGTCGAGCGCGGCCCCATACCGCTCCGGCGTCCCGATCCCGAGGAAGCGCGGGAAAACGCTTCCTTGCGCCTTCGATCCGGCATTCCATGCGGCCTGCAGGTGCTTGGCGGCCTCGCCTTGATCGCGTGTCAGCGTCATGCCGGCCGGGTTGTCGAACTTGGCCTGGGGCGTGAGCGTGATGCTGCCCCAATCGCGGCCGATCGCCCAGGATATCGGTATGCCGTTTCCTTGCGGGCCGGTGACGCCTCCAAAGCCGTCGACTCCTCTCGTCGCGGACACGACCCGGTAGTTGCCGGGCAGCAGCCACGAAACTCTCGGCTCGATGTCACCGCCAATGTGGGCCGAGCCGTCGACCTGCAACTGGCCGTGGCTCAGGCCGTCGTTCGTTGCAGGATTCATGAAGTGCACGATCATCTGGCCCTTGTGCTCGAAACGGCCGGTGACACGCGCCCGGCCTCCGATGTCGAACACGCCATCATTCCGAAAGAGCCCATTTGGGCCGACATTCACATATCCGGAGCTGGCGACGGCATATCGCCCTCCCGGCATGTTGATGAAGGTGTCGTCTGCCAAGTTGCCCTGGCGAGCCAAGTCCACATTCCCAATGATCTCGCCATGATTTTCGAGGCGATCTGCATGAACTGAACCCAGGATCGCGGTGCCCGAGATCGCGCTCAGATGCGATCCGCTCTTCAGGACGATCTTGTTTTCGTCGTTGCCGCCATCGATGCGGATGCCTGCACCTTGCCCGGAGCCACCGATGATCGTGCCCGCGTGCTCGATCGTGATCGAGCCGGCCTTGCGCGTGCGGTCCAGGGAGCCATCGGTCTTCTGGACGCCGCTCTGCAGATAGATGCCATAGGCGTCGTCACCGAAGGCGAGGATCTGGCCGCGCGTATCGAGCTTGATGATGCCGCCTTCGCCTACGGCCCGGGAACGGATCGTGCCGCCGTCCTTGGCCATGCCTGCCTTGCCATTGACGTCGAATGTCCAGCCGCCGCCGCCGCCCAGGCTTTGGGCGAAGATGGCGTGGGCGGCCTTGCCCCTCGTCGCGAGGGTGAACGAGCTCTGCGGATCAGCCATCTTGAGCTCGATGTCGCCGCCTTTTCCGCTGGCGGCGGAGTCCCGGACGAACCCGGCTCCTTGGCTTACAGGTGCCCCGTAGCCGACGCCGGTATAGCCGCCGCCGCCGCCGATCGACTGCAGGAAGACGGCGTGCGCACCATCTCCTTCGGTCCTGACGGAAGCGCTGGCGCCCAGCTTGAGCTCGATCTTGCCGCCGGCTCCCCCGCTGCCGCCTTCGGCTCCCATCTTGGTCGCCTGCTCCAGGAACCCCCTGCTCGAGGCGTCGGCGCTGAAGCCGCCGCCGCCGCCGATGCTCTGCGCGAATATGCCGAACGCGCCCATTCCGTGCGTCTCGATCGTTCCCGAATGAGAGAGCTCGACCTTGCCGCCAGCGCCGCCACGACCGCCCTTTCCACCGAAGGCAAGGGTGGCTGTGGGCATCGGCAGGATGGTTGTCGACAGGTTCTCCTCGCCGCCACCCGTGGACGTGCCGTCGCCTGTGACGAGGCCGACCTTTCGCAGCAACTCGTAGGTCAGGTCGAGCGCTTCCTGCTGATCGGCATCGGCGGCCAGAACCGAGGACGATGTCGGGTCGGGTCGGCTGAAGATGAACGCTCCGCCGCCTCCGCCGATGCTCTGCGCGACCACCGCGTGCGCTTCGCGACCACGCGTCTCGATCTTGCCGGTGTTCGTGATCTTCACCGTGCCGCCGGGCGAGCTTTCTCCCGCGTCGCCGCCCATCCGGACATTGCTGGAAATCGAAATCGAATTGCCGCTGGCTGCCAGCGCCCCGGTGCCGCCGCCGCCACCGACGCTCTGCCCGAAGACCGCGATCGAACCCGCGCCCGCAGTCGCAATGTCCCAGGTGTTCGTCACGATGACGTCGCCGCCCTTGCCCCCCTTGCCGCCATCGGCGCCGAACGTGAAATTGGCGTTGATGTTGTTGTTGCCGGTGGCGACGCCGCTGCCGCCTCGGCCGCCACCGCCGCCGATCGACTGCGCAAAGATGCCCCAGCTGTTGTCGGCTTTGGTGGCGATCGTGCCGTAATTGTCGACGGTTACGACCCCGCCTTCGCCCGCCGTCCCGCCCGAACCGCCGAAGGCGAGCGTGAGATCGATGCTCGGAAACTCCTGCTTGGGCTTGGAGCTTGCCTCCTTGTAGGCAGACTTCAACTCGCTCTTGAGCTTCTGCAATGCGACGCCGGCGACGGCGAAGCCGCCGGCCTTGAGCAGACGCTCGCCGAAGCTCTTGTCCTTCTCGATCAGGATGTTGACGATCTTGAGCACGTTCTTGGCGTGGCGGATCTTCGTCTGCGCCGGGCTCTTCTTGTCGAAGAACTTGTAGTCCTCGACGGCCTTCTTGTCGTTCGGGTCGCCGATCGCGCTGACGATGAGGCCGTCGACCTTGAACAGCTCGTCGACGACCTGGACGATGAACTCCGCCGGCTTCTCGCCGAATTCCGGCAGCTTCTTGGTGCTGCCGCTGAAGCTGCCGCCATTGCCGCCGCCGCCGCCGACGCTCTGCGCGAAGATCGCGATCGTGCCGGGCCCGCCCAGTTCGATACGCGCGCCCGCACTGTTGGTCACCGAGACGACGTCCCCCTTGCCGCCGCCGCCTCCGCTGCCGCCCATCGTCAGCTTGCCGCTGAGCGTGCCCTTGCCGCTCGCGAGATAGCCGGCGCCGTTGCCTCCGCCACCGCCGACGCTCTGGGCAAAGACGCCAAATGAGTTCTTGCCGGTCGCGGCGATGAGGCCGGCGTTTTCGACCTCGATCTTGCCGCCTGCGCCGCCATCACCGCCCGATCCGCCGAGCGCGACCCGGGCCGAGATGGAATCCGCGAGCGGAAGGGCCTCGCTCGCGATGGTCTTGGCGATATCGTTGAACGACAGTCCCGGAGCTGCCTGGGCCGAGCCGCTGCCGCCGTTTCCGCCGCCGCCACCGATGCTTTGCGCGATGATGCCGGTCGCGAAGTCCCCGGCGGTTCGAATTGAGCCGTAGTTGTGAACCGTCACCGCCTTGCCGCTGCCGCCGTCGCCGCCAGCGCCGCCGACTGACACGGCCAGTCCGATATTGGCGTAGCCGCTCAGCATGTCCGCGGTCGTCGTCGCCGATCCGGCGGAGCCCCCGCCGCCGCCGACGCTCATCGCCTCGATACCGGTCGCGTCGTTGCCGAAGGTCGAGATCGCCGCGCGATTGTAGACCACGGCCTCGTCGCCGCTGCCGCCCTTGCCACCTTTGCCGCCGACGGCGAAGCTCAGCGAAACCGCCGGCAGGTCGGGCGGTGCTACCGCCAGGGCGTAGCTCGCGGCATTGCCGCCATTGCCGCCGCCACCGCCGACGCTTTTTGCCTGAATTCCGATCGCGGCACGCCCCTTGGTCGTGATGAGCGAATCGTTGTCGACCGTGACCTTCGCGCCATTGCCGCCATTGCCACCGGCGCCGCCGATCGCGATCGACAGGCTGGCGACCACCCCGCCGGATGAAGCCTTGGCCGCTCCGCCGACGCCGCCGCCGCCGCCCACGCTCATCGCGATCAGGCCGGTGGCCGCCTCGCCGGTCGTGATTATCGATGGTGCTGTTCCCGGCTGGAAGTTCCCGCCGGTCAGCTCGGCGGCCCGCCGCGAGACGAAGACCTCCCCACCGTTTCCGCCCGCCCCGCCGTGACCGCCTACCGCGACGCTGACGGCGAAGCCCAGGGT
>JAEXUU010000401.1 GCA_023452965.1 Pseudomonadota bacterium
ACAGCCTCCACGAGCTCGTGGTCGAAAATTCTCCCGTAATCGACGCCGGTCACCGCGCGCAGCTCTACGCGCCCGTCATCGGCCTCGAAGGTTTTGACCTGCTCGGCGCGTTATCTGAACAGTCAACCTGTCTCAGGCGGATTTTTCGGCGGCATTTGTCTGAAAATCCACACGCTTCCGATCGATCTCGACGCGTGAGACAGATTCGAGGGGTGCTCAGAGGCCCTTGCCACTATTCAACCGGCGCAGCAGGACAGCTTGGCGACGTCCCTGTCGAAGGCTAGCGCCGCGAGCTTCAGGCCCTCGACGGTGGTGAGGTACGGAAAGATCGTGTCCGCCAGATCGTCGACGCTGAGCCCCTGCCGGATTGCCAGTGTTGCGGTCTGGATGCTGTCGGCGCCTTCCGGCGCGAGGATGTGCGCGCCAAGCAGCCGGCCGCTGCCGGCGTCGGCGACGAGCTTGATGAGCCCACGTGTGTCGCGGGCGGCAAGCGCACGGGGCACCTGGTCGAGACCGATCGTCGAGACGCGGACCGCATGCCCGGCGGCGCGCGCTGCGGCCTCGATCAGCCCGACGCTCGCCACCTGCGGATCGGTGAACACGATCGCCGGCATGGCGCTGTTGTCATAGCGCAGGCTGTCGCCGTTAAGGGCGTTCTTGGCCGCGAGCTTGGCACCGTAGGCAGCCATGTAGACGAACTGGTCGCGGCCGGTGACGTCGCCGGCGGCATAGATGCCAGCGCGCGTCGTGCGCATGCGGTCATCGACGACGATGCCGCCCTTCGGCGAGATGGCAATCCCGTGCTCGGCAAACCCGAGGCCTTCGATGTTGGGCGTGCGGCCGGTGGAAATCAGCACCTGATCGGCGCCGACAGCAATATCCTCGCCGTCGCGCGTAACGGTCAGTGAAACGCCGCCCTCAGTCTTGCGGATCGTACGGTAGGCGATGCCGGAGACGACAGTGATCCCTTCGTCCTCGAAATACCCCGTCAGCGCCGCGCCGATCTCCGGCTCGGCCTCAGGCAACAGTCGCGAGCGACAGACGAGCGTCACCTTGACGCCGGCACGGGCGAACATCTGGGCGAGTTCCGCGCCGATATAGCCGCCGCCGATGACGAGCAGTGAGGACGGCAGCTTCTCAAGCTCGAGCGCCGACGTGCTGGTCAGATACGGCACGGTCTCGATCCCAGGGATGGCGGGGATTGCCGGCCGCGCGCCGGTAGCGATGATGATTTTGCCGGCCGGAATGCGTGTACCATTCACCTCGACACCGTCGTCGACGAGGCGCGCCGGCCCATCGCGATACGCGATGCCGTTGTAGGCGGGGAGCAGGTCGACATACTTGGCCCGGCGCAGCTCCGAAACCAGCGCGTCCTTCTGACGAACGGTTCCGCGCCAGTCGGCCAGTTCGGCCTCGGCTGTGATGCCGGCAAAACGGGCTGCCACGCGAGCGTTGTGCAGCGTCTCAGCGGCGCGGATGAGGGTCTTCGATGGTACGCAGCCGACATTGACGCAGGTGCCGCCGATGGTACCACTGCCGATCAGCGCGACTTGGGCGCCCTGATCAGCGGCGGTGATCGCGGCAGAGAAGCCGGCCGAGCCGGCGCCAATCACGACGAGGTCGTAGGTGCCACCATTGCGGCCGTTGGCCGGGAAGGGGCGGCTTGCGACCGCCGTGCTCTTCGACGCCGTATCGAGTCCAGCAAGGCTCGGCCCGAACAGAGCGCGGCCAGCCTGCAGTCCTTCCTCGATCGACAGCCGGAAACCCGGCTTGTCGGCAGAACGTTCGTCGCGCCAGAGGGAGAGATGCTCGTCCGAGCAGAAGAAGGCGGTCGTCGCGCAGAGCGAGCTCGCGGCGCAGCCGCCTTCATAGCGGACACTTTGCCACATGACGGCCGTCGACGGCGCGACGGCGGCCAGCGCCCGTCCTCGCTCACGCGTCGTGATCCGGATCGGCGCGCCGCAATGGCGGCATTGCGAGGCGATCGCGACGTCACGACCGGTCATGGCGCCGATGCCGAGCGCGTCGACCGCGCACATGGCGTTGAGAACATGTCCGTCCAGCGTGACCCGATGGCCGGTGTCGCGGTCGGTGAAGGGATAGGCACCGACGATCTGCTCGCCGTCGAGAACGACGAGGTCGCGCCGGCGAAGTTCTGCGAGCAACGGCCAGATGGCCGTCTCGCTCAAACTTGCACGTTCCGCAAGCGCGCCTATAGCCGGGGCCTGCCCGTCTTCGGCGTAGAGCTGGAGCAACGCAACGCGCACGCGGTCCGTGGTGGGATCGTAGCCGCTCCAGCGATTGAGCACGTGGTCGGAGCCGACCATCGCCTGCAAGGCGTCTCGGACCGCCGGCAATGTGACGGCCGACCAGTCCGGAAACGTAACATCGGGCCGCACGGCGAAGCTCGGCAGTGTCGCGGGCTGAGAAACGGCAGGTTTGTCCCGGGAGGAGGATGCACAGCAATCGTTCATGGCTTCAGGCTTCCTTGTGGTTCTTGCTCTCGCCGCAGGCCGCATTCGCCCGGCGGCGGTAGAGGCCCCACGCTATGAGTCCCAGGCTGACGGCCAGCAGTGAAAACGCCATCAGATCCGCGCTGACGAGCCACGCGCCCAGACCGACGAGCGGCAGCAGGACGGCAAGAATGGGTGTCACGCAGCAGATCGCAGCTATTATGCCGCCCGCCACGCCGGTGCGGACCAGGGCAAGGTCGTTCATGTCAACTGCCCTGCCTCGGGTGGGCCGGATAACCGGCATTCATGCTGGCGGCCGCGATGGCATCGGGGTTCGTCTTCGCATCGTCGAAGGTGACAGTCGCGGTCTTCGCCTCGAAGGAGACGGTCACATTCGCGACGCCGGGGACCGCCGCCATCGTGGTCTTCACAATGTAGGGACACGTGGCGCAGGTCATGTTGTCGACGGCGAAGGTGATGGTGCGCTCGCCGGCCCAGGCGGCAGGGGCCAGCATCAGCGAGCCGATCAGGGTGCAAACGCTCAAACTCTTCATAGGGGGAGGCTCTCCTTTCGGTATCAGGCGGAAAGCAGCAGCGGAGCAACGTAGTCGAAGGCGAAGGCAGCAACGACGAGAACCGTTGCCATCCAGAGTCCGATCTGGACGAGGCGGCTGGGGGCGGGGCGTGTGCAGGCTTCGCCGTCGGCGCAGGCTCGCCGTGGCTTCCAGTAGACGAGGTAAAAGCCGTAGCCGAGAACGCCTGTCGTCCCAGCGACGAAGAAGGGCTTGTAGGGGGCAAGTGCCGTCAGATTGCCAATCCAGGCACCGCTGATACCAAGGCTGAACAGGATGAGTGGAATGATGCAGCAGGACGAGGCGCCGATGGCGCCGAGAATACCGCCGACTGCGACCAGGCGCTGCCGCCGGACCTCATTCTGCTCGGGCGTCGTCAGCTTCGCTGCAGTCGGTGCAATGTCTGCTGGTCCATATCGCGATGCATTCATGTCAGGACTCGCTTTCCTTGCCGAATTCCTATCCAGGCGCTAGTGTGCAGTCTGTAGCAACTACAGAGTCAAGAGGGCTTTTTGCGATGGGCGATCACGCCGGGATGAAGGGCATACAGCGGGCCGAGCTCGCCCGGCGGACGGGCTGCAATCTGGAGACGGTGCGCTATTATGAGAAGGTCGGCCTTCTGCCCGAGCCGCCGCGCACGGCGAGCGGCTATCGCAGCTACAACAGCACTCACGAGCGGCGGCTTCGCTTCGTTTTGCGGGCGCGCGAGCTCGGGTTCTCGCTTGACGAAATCCGTGAGCTCCTGCGTCTCGTTGACGAGCGCGACCGGCCCTGTGCCGAAGCACGCGATGTCGCTGCCGTCCACCTTGCCGACGTCCGGGCGAAGATCGCCGACCTGAGGCGCATGGAGCGGGTGCTCGAGGACGTCGTTGCCCAGTGCGGCGACGGCACGCTCCCGGAGTGTCCGCTGATCGAGACGCTGTTCCAGGAGCGAACCGTCAACTGATCGAGCAGGGGCGGCAATGAGGCGGCCCCGC
>JAEXUU010000432.1 GCA_023452965.1 Pseudomonadota bacterium
CGAGCGCGATCAGGCAGCGGGCATTGTCGGTGCCGTGGATGTGCTGGCTGACACCCATCCCCCAGAAGATGATCGAGGCGCGCGAGCGGGCATAGGCGCGCGCGACCTCCTTCAGCGTCTCGGCGGGAATGCCGCAAACCGCCTCCATCTTCTCCGGCGGGAAGGCCTGGATGCTCTCCTTCAGCCGCTCATAGCCTTCGGTGTAGCCGGCGATGTACTGCTCGTCGGTCAGGCCCTCGGTGATGATGGTGTGCAGCAGCGCGTTCAGCATGGCGACGTCGCTGCCCGGCTTGAAGGCGAGGTGCTTCCAGGCATGGCGCGAGAGCGTCTGCCGGCGCGGATCCATGACGATGAGCTTGGTGCCCTTCTTGGCCGCGTTCTTGATGAAGGTCGCCGCCACCGGATGGTTCACGGTCGGGTTGGCGCCGATGACGATGATCACCTCGGCGTCGAGCGCGGCCGCGAACGGCGCGGTGACCGCGCCGGAATTGACGCCCTCCATCAGGGCCGCCACCGAGGAGGCGTGGCAGAGCCTGGTGCAATGGTCGACATTGTTCGAGCCGAAGCCGGTGCGCACCAGCTTCTGGAAGAGATAAGCCTCCTCGTTCGAGCCCTTGGCCGCGCCGAAGCCGGCGAGCGCCTTGCGGCCCTTCTCGTCGCGGACGCGGTTGAGCCCCTTTGCGGCGAGGTCGAGCGCCTCCTCCCAGGAAGCCTCGCGGAAATGGGTCCAGGGATTGGCGGGATCGACCTGGTCGCGCGCGTCCTTGGGCATGTTGGGCAGGCGCACCAGCGGCTTGGTCAGTCGGTGTGGGTGATGGATGTAGTCGAAGCCGAAGCGGCCCTTGACGCAGAGCCGGTTGCGGTTGGCCGGGCCGTCGCGCCCTTCGGCGTAGACGATCTCCTCGTCCTTGACGTTGTAGGTGACCTGGCTGCCGACGCCGCAATAGGGGCAGAGCGAATCGACCTTGCGATCGGGCCAGACGGTGCGCGTCTGGTTTTCGTCGAGGAAGGCGGCGGGCATCAGCGCGCCGGTCGGGCAGGCCTGCACGCATTCGCCGCAGGCGACGCAGGTCGACTGGCCCATCGGGTCGTCGAAATCGAAGACGATCTTGGCGCCGGCGCTGCGATAGGCCATGCCGATCACGTCGTTGACCTGGACCTCGCGGCAGGCTCGCACGCACAGGCCGCACTGGATGCAGGCGTCGAGATTGACGCTCATCGCGGTGTGGCTGACATCCGAACTCCAGCGCTGGGCCGCGGGGAAGCGGCTTTCGGTGACGCCGGTCCGCTCGGCCCAGTTCCAGAATTTCGAGGTTGGATCGTGCGAGGTCTCGCGCGCCGGCTGGTCGGCGACGAGCAGTTCCATCACCATCTTGCGGGCCTTCTCGGCCCGCTCGGTCCCGGTATGGACTTTCATCCCGACGGTCGGCTTGCGCATGCAGGAGGCGGCAAGCACGCGCTCGCCCTCGATCTCGACCATGCAGGCGCGGCAATTGCCATCGGCCCGATAGTCGGGCTCCGGCGAGTAGCAGAGATGCGGGATCGCGGTGCCCAAGCGCTGCGCCACCTGCCAGATCGTCTCGCCAAAGGCGGCCTCGACGCGCTCGCCGTTCAGTTCGAAGCTGATGCCCTGGGTCATTCGGCGGCATCCCTCGTCATGAATTCCTCCGGGAAGTAACGCATCACGCAGGTCAAAGGGTTCGAGGCCGCCTGGCCAAGCCCGCAGATCGAGGCGTCGCGCATCGCCTGTGAAAGCTCGCCGAGCAGGTCCTGGTCCCAGACCGGGCGCTGCATCAGCACAACAGCCTTCTGCGTACCGGCGCGGCAGGGCGTGCACTGCCCGCAGCTCTCATCCTCGAAGAAGCGCATCAGGTTGAGCGCCGCGCCGCGGATGTCGTCATGGTCGGAGAGCACGACGACCGCCGCCGAGCCGATGAAGCAGCCGTGCTTCTCCAGCGTGCCGAAATCGAGCGGAATGTCGTCCATCCGCGCCGGCAGGATGCCGCCGGACGCGCCGCCCGGCAGATAGGCATGGAAGCGGTGGCCGTCCTGCATGCCGCCGCAGAACTCGTCGATCAGCTCGCGGATGGTGACGCCGGCCGGGGCGAGCTTGACGCCGGGCTCCTTGACCCTGCCCGAGACCGAATAGCTGCGCAGGCCCGTGCGGCCGTTGCGGCCATGGGAGTTCCACCAGCCATTGCCCTTCTCGACGATGTCGCGGATCCAGTAGAGCGTCTCGACATTGTTGATCAGCGTCGGCCGGCCGAAAAGCCCGACCTGGAAGGGATAGGGCGGCTTGTGCCGCGGCAACCCGCGCTTGCCCTCGATGCTCTCGAGCAAGGACGATTCCTCGCCGCAGATATAGGCCCCTGCCCCGCGACGCATATGGATCGCCGGCCCGCCCGGCGGCAGCTTGGCGATCTCGCGCGTCAGGATCTCCCGCGCCAGCGGGTACTCGTCGCGCAGGTAGATGTAGACATCGCTCGCCGCGCCGACATGAGCGCCGATCAGCATGCCTTCGAGGAAACGGTGGGGATCGGTGTTGAGGTAGTGCCGGTCCTTGAAGGTGCCGGGCTCGCCCTCATCGCCATTGACCGCCATCAGGCGCGGGCCCGGCTCGCCGAGCACGGCGCGCCATTTGCGTCCGGTCGGGAACCCCGCGCCGCCGAGGCCGCGCAGCCCGGAATCGTCGAGGATGGCGAGGATCGAATCGACGCTGCGCTCGCCGGCACGCAGGCTGTCGAGCAGGCCGTAGCCGCCTCCCGAACGGTAGGCGTCGTAGTCGACATACTCGGCCATATACGGGTGTGTGTCGCCGGCCTCGATCGCGGCGAGAACGTTCTGCGTCGTCGCGGCATGGATGAAGTGATGGCCGACTTCCGCCACGGGCGCCTGGTCGCACAGGCCGAGGCAGGGCGCCCGGACGACCCGGACCGACGGGCCGACGGCACTGGTCAGGTTTTCGAGTAGCTCTTCCGAGCGATGCATCGCGCAGGTCAGGCTGTCGCAGACGCGCACGGTCAGCGGCGGGAGCGTCGGCTCGCCCTCCTTCACGATGTCGAAATGGGCGTAGAAGGTCGCGGTCTCGAAGACCTCGGCGAAGGAGAGCCGCATCTCGTCGGCCAGCGCCGCCAGATGCGCCGCCGAGATCTGGTGATAGCGGTCCTGGATCAGATGGAGGTGCTCGATCAGGAGGTCGCGCCGGCGCGGGCGCTCGCCGAGCAGCTCGGCGATCTCCTGCAGCGCACGAGGCTCGACCTGCCGGCCCTTGGGTGTCGATCTGGCGCGCTTCCGGCCGAGGCCGGGATGCTCGAAGGCATGGACATTCTGGCTGTGCTGCCCGCTCATAGGCCGAACCGTCCTCCCCACCGGGAACCAGGGCCCCGTCTGCCCCGTGCTGTTATCCCAGCACTTGCGGCAAAGCGCGACGATATCCGAAAGATTCTAAGGTGCCAACCTCTGGCATGCATAATGCCAGATTGAAAACAGCCACCCCCGAGGCATCCGCACGCACCACTCACCTTCTCAGATTCCGACCCTCACTCCCCTCTTGACAGCGGCATGGATTGGCATGCCAAATACCAATCAAGATCCCGAACCAGGCGGACGCACCGAAAAACGGGCAGCCCGACGAGGATCGGCAAAAGAAGATTCCAAGGGAGGAAGTGCATCATGGCGACGCAGGCTGCCCTCAAGATCAAACCCGGTGAAACAGCAGGAGACCAGGCGACCGTCCGCAAGGTCCTGGACGGGGTCAAGGCGGATGGCCGCACCGGCCTGACCGCCCCCGAGGCCAAACTGGTCTGCGACGCCTACGACATCCCGCTGCCGAAGGAAGGCCTCGCCAAATCGGCCGACGAGGCCGTCAAGCTGGCGAGCGGGATGGGCTACCCCGTCGTGATGAAGATCGTGTCCGCCGACATCCTGCACAAGACGGATGCAGGCGGCGTGATCGTCGGCGTCAAGAGCGACGCCGAGGCCCGCTCCGCCCATGACACGATCCTGGCCAATGCCAAGAAGTACAAGGCCGACGCCAAGATCGAGGGCATCCAGGTCCAGCAGATGCTGCCCTCGGGCGCGACCGAGACGCTGGTCGGCGCGATCACCGACCCCTCCTTCGGCAAGCTCGTGGCGTTCGGTCTCGGTGGCATCCTGGTCGAGGTGCTGAAGGACCTGACCTTCCGCCTCGCGCCGGTCAATGAAGCGCAGGCGCTCGACATGATCGGCTCGATCAAGGCCAAGGAGATGCTCGACGGCGTGCGCGGCGGCGATCCGGTCGACCGCAACGCCCTCGCCGCGATCCTCGTCCAGGTCTCGGCCCTGCTCGAGGACTTCCCGGAGATCGAGGAGCTCGACCTCAACCCCGTCTTCGCGACGAAATCCGGCGCGACCGCGGTCGATGCCCGCATCGTCTGCAATTTCGAGGCGCGCAAGGAACGCTTCCGCCCGGACCAGGATGCCATCGTCACGGCGATGAACCGCATCTTCCATCCGAAGGCCGTGGCGGTGATCGGCGCCTCCAACGAAGCCGGCAAGATCGGCAATTCGGTGATGAAGAACCTGATCAATGGCGGCTACAAGGGCACCATCGTTCCGGTGCATCCGAAGGCCGACACGATCGAGGGCATCAAGGCCTACAAGTCGATCCTCGACTATGACGGCGTGGTCGACGTCGCGGTCTTCGCCGTGCCGGCCAAGCTCTGCAACGGCGCCATGGACGAGGTCGGCCGCAAGGGCGTGCCCGGCGCGGTGATGATCCCCTCCGGCTTTGCGGAATCGGGCGAGCCGGAGCTGCAGGAAGAGCTGCTCGCCACCGCCCGCAAGCACAATGTCCGGATCATGGGGCCGAACATCTACGGCTTCTACTATACGCCGGAGAACCTCTGCGCGACCTTCTGCACGGCCTTCGACGTCAAGGGCAAGGCGGCCCTGTCCTCGCAGTCCGGCGGCGTCGGCATGTCGATCATCGGTTTTGCCCGCTCGACCAAGATGGGCGTCTCCTCGATCGTCGGACTCGGCAACAAGTCGGACCTCGACGAGGACGATCTCCTGACCTTCTTCGAGCAGGACCCGAACACCTCGGTCATCGCGATGCACTGCGAGGATTTGAAGGACGGCCGCGCCTTCTCGGAAGTAGCCGAGCGCGTCTCCAAGAAGAAGCCGGTGATCGTGCTGAAGGCCGGCCGCACGGCCTATGGCGCGAAAGCCGCCGCTTCTCATACCGGCGCGCTCGCCGGCAACGACAAGATCTATGACGACATCCTCAAGGCTTCCGGCGTCATTCGTGCGCCCTCGCTGCGCGGCATGCTCGAATATGCCCGCGGCGTGCAGGTCCTGCCGGCGCCCAAGGGCGAGAACGTCCTGATCATCACCGGCGCCGGCGGCTCCGGCGTGCTGCTCTCGGATGCCTGCTTCGACAACGGCCTGACGCTGATGAAGATGCCGGACGATCTCGATGCCGCCTTCCGCAAGTTCATCCCGCCCTTCGGCGCGGCCGGAAACCCGGTCGACATCACCGGCGGCGAGCCGCCGCTGACCTACCAGAACACGGTCCGGCTCGGTCTCAACGACGAGCGCATCCACGCGCTGATCCTCGGCTACTGGCACACGATCGTGACCCCGCCGCTGGTCTTCGCCGACATGATGATCGAGGTCGTCACCGAGGCCCGCGCCAAGGGTATCGACAAGCCGATCGTCGCCTCGCTGGTCGGCGACGTCGAGGTCGAGAAGGCCTGCGAGAAGCTCTACGACCACGGCATCGTGGCCTATCCGTACAC
>JAEXUU010000461.1 GCA_023452965.1 Pseudomonadota bacterium
GGTGATGACGGCGCGCTGAACCCGCCGTCATCACCGCAACCCGCGTCTCAGTCGAGGTTGAACTTCGCGAATTCGCGATGCTCGCCATAGATCCGGCGGACGGTGCCGGTGATCGAGCGGTAGACGATCGTCTCGGTCTCGATCACCTCGGGCCCGAAGCGCACGCCCGAGAGCATGCCGCCATCGGTGACGCCGGTGGCGCAGACGATGACGTCGCCGGAGGCCATCTCGGCCATGTCGTACTTCTTGTTGGGGTCCTTGACGCCCATGGTCGCGGCGCGGGCCCGCTTCTCCTCGGTGTCGAGGATCAGGCGGCCCTGCATCTGGCCGCCGACGCAGCGCAGTGCCGCCGCGGCGAGGACGCCTTCCGGGGCGCCGCCGATGCCGAGATAGAGGTCGATTCCGGTCTTCTCCGGCTCGGTGCAGAAAATCACGCCGGCGACGTCGCCATCGGTGATCAGGCGGATCGAGGCGCCGGTCTTGCGGACTTCGGCGATCAGCTTCTCATGGCGCGGGCGGTCCATGATCAGCGTGTTGATCTCATGCGGCTTCACGCCCTTGGCCCTGGCGAGCGCGTTGATGTTGTCCGCTGCCGAGGCGTCGAGGTCGACGACACCGGTCGGGTAGCCTGGGCCGATGGCGATCTTGTCCATGTAGACGTCGGCCGCATAGAGCAGATGGCCGGCGCCGGCCATCGCCATCACCGCGATGGAGCCGGGCATGTCCTTGGCGCAAAGCGTCGTGCCTTCCAGCGGATCGACGGCGATATGGACCTTCGGGCCCTGCTTGTTGCCGACCTTCTCGCCGATATAGAGCATCGGCGCCTCGTCGCGCTCGCCCTCGCCGATGACGATCTCGCCATCGATCGGCAGGCGGTTGAGCTCGCGCCGCATCGCGTCCACGGCGGCCTGGTCGGCGGCCTTCTCGTCGCCATGGCCGCGCAGGCGGGCGGCGGCGACGGCGGCGCGCTCGGTGACGCGCACCAGTTCCATCGAGAGATAGCGCTCGATGATCTGGTCGGGCGAGATGCGAAGATCGACGGACATGGTGTTTCCTCTATTTTCGGCGGTCGGCGGCGCGGTAACCGGCAGCGGAAGCACTCCGCGACCGCCCGGCCGCCATCCTATTCGCGTTCGATGCGGATGACCTGCGGGGCTTCCGAAATATGGCCGTCGGCACCGACCTTCTCCAGCGCGCCGCGGATCGCGCGCTCGCTGGTGGCATAGGTGATCAGAACGACCGGGACCGGCGCACCGGAGCGCCCACCGGGATCGCGCGCCGCAGCGGCCTCCGAACGGCGCTGGACGATGCTCTCGAGCGAGATGTTCGCCTCGGCCATACGGGTCGCGATGGCGGCGGCGGCGCCGGGCCGGTCGGCGACGGCGAGGCGGATATAATAGCCGCCCTCATGGCGCTGCATCGGCGCGCGCGTCGGCTGCTCGAGCCGGGCGACCGGCATGCCGAAAGGCAGGCCGGCGGTGCCGCGGGCGATGTCGGCGATGTCGGCGATCACGGCCGAAGCAGTCGGGCCGCCACCGGCGCCGGGGCCGACCAGAGTGATCTCACGGACCGCATCGGCATCGATGGTGACGGCGTTGGTCACGCCCATGACCTGGGCGATGGCAGACGACTTCGGCACCATGGTCGGGTGCACGCGCTGCTCGATGCCGGTCTTGGTGCGCTCGGCGACGCCGAGCAGCTTGATCCGGTAGCCGAGCTCGTCGGCCATCTTCAGATCGAGCGGCGTGATCGAGGAAATGCCTTCGACATGAATCGCTTCGGCGTCGATCTTCGTCCCGAATGCTAGGCTGGTCAGGATGGCCAGCTTGTGGGCGGTATCGAAGCCCTCGACGTCGAAGGTCGGATCGGCTTCGGCATAGCCGAGACGCTGGGCGTCCTTCAGGCAGGCCTCGAAGGTCAGCCCCTCCAGCTCCATGCGCGAGAGGATGTAATTGCAGGTGCCGTTGAGGATGCCGTAGAGCCGGGTGACATTGTTGCCCGAGAGGGCCTCGCGCAGCGTCTTCACCACCGGGATGCCGCCGGCCGACGAGGCCTCGAAGGCGAGCGCAGCGCCATTTGCCTCGGCCAGCTCAGCCAACGCCACGCCATGGGCGGCGAGCAGGGCCTTGTTGGCGGTGACGACCGGCTTGCCGGCCGCAAGAGCCGCCTCGACAGCCTGTTTAGCCGGCCCATCGGAGCCGCCGATCAGCTCGATCAGGCAGTCGATCTCGGAGGAAGCTGCGAGCGCGACCGGATCGTCGAACCAGCTCATGCCGGAGAGATCGATGCCGCGATCGCGGTTGCGGTCCCGTGCCGAAACCGCGGTGACGCGCACCGGCCGGCCGCAGCGGGCGGCGAGCGCGTTCTCCTGGCGTTTCAGGATGGTGGCGACCGCCGCACCGACGGTGCCGAGGCCGGCGATGCCGACGCGAAGGGGCCGGGAGTCAGGAGGCGGAGCGTGCATGGTCATGCCGCGCGGGGTCGCATGGGGCGTGCCCCGAGTCAACGGCGCAACCGCATGCGAACTCAGTCGAAGCGGCAGATCACCTCGGCCGCGAGCCGCTTGAGCTTGCCCTCTTCGAAGCCCAGGAAGACGCGCAGCACCTGATTGCCGAACGCCGTGATCTTGATGGTGCGCAGCGCCTCGAGGCTGTCACCGTTCGAGACGATCGAGTTCTCGTTGACCGGCTTCCAGAACCAGGGCTTCGGCGGATTGATCACCGTCTCCGCCAGAATCTTTTCGGCTTCGGCCTGGCCGATCCCGATCGGCAGATAGCGCGCAACAATCTCGGTGGCGTCGCGGCCGCATTCGCGTGCCTTGGTCGCGCTCAGCAATTCGCCCACCAGCGGCGAAGCCGATTCGGTCGCGCGTCCACGCGAGAAATCATAGGTCGCGAACAGGCAGACCAGGGCGAAGAGACCGAAGATGACTCCGATCACGCGGCCTTTCGAGACCATATCCGCCCGCCTCTCCTCAGCCGGCCACTCCGGCAGCCCCCGGTTCACATGTTTTAGGGGAGCGGTCCAGCCCCGTCACCTTCCGGGCGCGGTTAGGTCGCACCGGTTTCGCCGTGCCAGACAGATCCCGGAGCGGCGCAGGGCGCCGCTCCGTTGCCTTGAAGGCCAAAAGCGCCCTGCCCTCAGCCAGCCTTCGGAATCTGGATGACGTTGTGCAGTGTCTGGTCGGCCGTCTTGAGGAAGCGACCGATATTGCGCGCCGCCTGGCGAATGCGCTGCTCATTCTCGACGATGGCGATGCGGACGAAATCGTCGCCATGCTCGCCAAAGCCGATGCCCGGCGCCACCGCGACCTCGGCCTTCTCGATCAGCAGCTTCGAGAATTCGAGCGAGCCGAGATGACGGAACTTCTCGGGAATCGGCACCCAGGCGAACATCGAGGCCTGCGGCGCCGGGAAATCCCAACCCGCCTTGGTAAAGCTTTCGACCAGCGCGTCGCGGCGCTTGCGATAGGTCTCGCGCATCTCGCGGATGCAGTCGTCGGGGCCATTGAGCGCCGCCGCGGCCGCGACCTGGATCGGTGTGTAGGCGCCATAGTCGAGATAGGACTTCACGCGCGCGAGCGCTGCGAGCAGGCGCTCGTTGCCGACCGCGAAGCCCATGCGCCAGCCGGCCATGGAGAAGGTCTTCGACATCGAGGTGAACTCGACGGTGACGTCCATCGCGCCCTGGACCTGCAGCATCGAGGGCGGCGGGTTCTTCTCGTCGAAATAGACCTCGGCATAGGCGAGATCGGAGAGCAGGATCAGCTCATGCTTCTTCGCGAAGGCGACGAGGTCGCGATAGAAATCGAGCGAAGCGGTATAGGCGGTCGGGTTCGCCGGATAGCAGGTGACGAGCGCTATCGGCTTCGGCACCGAATGCGCCATCGCCCGCTCGAGCGCCGGGAAGAAGGCGGGCGTCGGCTCGGCCGGAACAGAGCGGATGACGCCGCCGGCCATCAGGAAGCCGAAGGCGTGGATCGGATAGCTCGGATTGGGCACCAGCACGACGTCGCCCGGCCCGGTGATCGCCTGCGCCATGTTGGCGAAGCCTTCCTTCGAGCCAAGCGTCGCGACCACCTGGGTGTCGGGATTGAGCTTCACGCCGAAGCGGCGCTCGTAATAGTTCGCCTGGGCGCGGCGCAGGCCGGCAATGCCCTTGGAGGCGGAGTAACGGTCGGTCCGCGCCTTGCCGGCGGTCTCCACCAGCTTCTCGATGACGTGCTTGGGAGCCGGCAGGTCGGGATTGCCCATGCCGAGATCGATGATGTCGACGCCCTTGGCGCGTTCGGCTGCCTTGATCTTGTTGACCTGCTCGAAAACGTAAGGCGGCAAACGCTTGATGCGGTGAAAGTCGGTCATCTTACTAATCGGTCCCTGGCCGAGCCGGCATTGAGGCGCCAGAAATGCGGCAAATCACATTCCTTGCGTCGGGATGCTCTAGCATCGCAGCTTCCGTCATGACAGGCCCAAAAACGCAAGATTCATCGAACAGGAACGCAGGCCGCCGGCTTGCGCCCGCCTCGCCGAAGCCACGGTAGCGACGCGGGCAATATCGTTGCCGCAAAGCCTGTCGGCTGCGGCCCGCGCCTGACCGAAGATTAACCCCTTGGCCAACGTCCCGATATCTGCAGGCGCCTACCAATCGGGACGGTGGGGAAGGCTCGCAGACTGCCCAGTCACAGATCTGGCATCGTTCAGGCGCAGTTCGGCGACACCCTGCCGGGATAGCCATGCGAGGAACGACCGGCATGAGATTATCCGACCGGATTCTGGACTGGTGCGGATACCGGCTCTCCGGGTTTCTCCTGCGCGAGAGACCCGGCCGAGAGCCCTTCGTTCCATCCGATCCCGACGAGCTGCGCCGCACGCTGCGACCCGGCGATGTCGTGCTGGTGGCGGGCTCCAACAGGGTTTCGACCGCGATCAAATATCTGACGCATTCGACCTGGTCGCATGCAGCGCTCTATGTCGGGCCCATTCCGGGGGCGACGGACGGCCCCGAACCGCATACGCTCATCGAGGTCGTTCTGGACGCGGGCTGCCGGTCCTTTCCGCTGTCCCGCCTCGACCATTTTCACACGCGCATCTGCCGGCCCATCGGCCTGACCGACGCGGACCGCAGCAAGCTGGTCGACTTCATGATCTCGCGAATCGGCATCCGCTACGACACGCGCAACATCGTCGATCTCGCGCGCTACCTCCTGCCGACGCTACCCGTGCCTTCGCACTGGCGGCGGCATATGATCGCACTCGGATCGGGAGAGCCGACCCGGGCGATCTGCTCGACCCTGATCGCGCAGGCGTTCGAGCGCGTCGGGTATCCGATCCTGCCGCGCATCGAGCTGCGCCCGGCAGCGGAGCGCGGCGCCAATGACTGGCGTCACCGGGAACTGCTGCACATCCGGCACTTCAGCCTCTATGCACCGGCCGATTTCGATATCTCGCCCTATTTCCAGATCGTCAAGCCGACCCTCGAGGAGGGTTTCAACTACAAGGCCCTGACCTGGAGCGACGAACCCTGACGACAGGAGGCGGCAACCCTGCCCTCGCCTGCCCCGTCCGCGCCGCCCCGGCTGGCTGCCCAGAGGGACCGTCCCCAAATCAGGTCAGTTGGTCGGCTGCGCCTGCGCAGGAGCCGGTGGCGGCGTCTTGCCGAGGCTCTGCGCCTGCGTGCCGGCAGCCTCGTTCGAGATCCGCTTCGCCTCGAGCTCGGCCTCGAGCTTCTTGAATTCGTCGACGGTCTTGCGCTTCGCATCGCGCTTTATGGTGGATCCGACGGGGACGTAATTCGGGTTCTGCGGCCT
>JAEXUU010000465.1 GCA_023452965.1 Pseudomonadota bacterium
GAGCAGGAAGAGGACGGCCATGGCACACCAGCTCAGCATGGCGAAGATCCGGAAGCTGACGCCCCAGAAGGCGCTGGTCACTTCCGCCTCGCTCTCGATCGGCCCTTCGAGCGCGAAGGCGAGGGCAGGGCGGGCGACGAGGGTCGCCGCCGTCAGCACGAAGACCAGCCCGGTCAGCCGGTCGATGCTGTCGCGGCCCGGGTTCCGTACGATCGCCCGCGCGGCGATCAGGAAGATCACAGCGGCCCCGACGCTGGCAGTGGTGCCGCGCCAGAAGATGCTCGGGCTCACGAAGCCGAACCAGAGCCCGGCGACGATCGTGGCGAGCAGGATTGGCACGATGATGCGATCAGCCGCCCTGCCGCCGTGCAGAAGAAGCGCGCCACGCGCCGCGAAGAAGGCGACGCCGACCAGGAAGGCGTTGGCGATCAGGGAGAAGGGCGCGGCGTTCTCGATGACGAGGCGCGCAAGGCTGAGTGCAGAGCCCAGGACGGCGCAGGCATAGGCGAGCGACCAGTTGAGCACATGACGGCGCTCCCTCTGCTTCAGCCAGAGCGAATAGAGGGTCGCACAGAGCACCGCGGCAATGACGGGCAGAATCGCGGTCAGAAGATAGGCGTGGTCCATTCCACCATTCCGCGGTGGGACGCGTGCTTGCGAGGGCCGGTCTCAGCCTTTGGGTAGTGGGAGCCCTTACGGAAAGTCAACGCGTTCGAGCCCGCGCGAATGCCCCTCATGCGCCGCGCGTGGAACGCGCCGCTTTGCGGCTGCGGCCGTGCGCGGCGTTGATCGGAAGGCTTCGACCGCGCATATGGGAGGGAATGGTTTCACCAGAGAGGTGCCTTCGACATGACGACCGCTTTCGCCGGGACGACCAACGCCAATGTCGCGCGGAGCGCCGAGGCCGGCGCCTCCAAGGCCGCCAAGGCGCTCGGCATCCTGCCGGAATGGGATTTGACGCATCTCTATCCGGCGATGGATTCGCCTGCCTTCGCCGCCGATCTGGAGCGGGCCCTGGCCGAGGCGCGCAGCTTTGCGGGGCTCTACCGCGGCAAGCTCGCGGCGCTGGCTGAGCGTGCCGATGCCAGCACCGTGCTGGCCGAGGCGGTCGCAGCCTATGAGAAACTCGAGGATCTCGTCGGCAAGATCATGTCCTATGCCGGCCTGGTCTATTCCGGCGACACCACTGATCCGCAGCGCGCCAAGTTCTATGGCGATACGCAGGACAAGGTGACGGCGATCTCGACCGAGTTGCTGTTCTTCGGGCTGGAGCTCAACCGGATCGACGAAGCCGTGCTGGCCAAGGCAGCCGCGCAGGCGCCGCTCAGCCACTGGAAGCCGTGGATCGAGGACCTCGCCAAGGACAAGCCGCACCAGCTCGAGGACCGGATCGAGGAGCTGTTCCACGAGAAATCGGTGACCGGCCACGGCGCCTGGAACCGGCTCTTCGACGAGACCATCGCCTCGCTGCGCTTCAAGGCCGGCGGCGAGGAGCTGACGCTCGAACTGACGCTGAACCGGCTGCAGGATGCCGACGGGGCAGTGCGCAAGGAGGCGGCCGAGGCGCTCGGCACGGTCTTCCGCCAGCATCTGCGGACCTTCGGGCTGATCACCAACACGCTCGCCAAGGACAAGGAGATCTCCGACCGCTGGCGCAAGTTCGAGGATGTCGCCGATTCACGGCATCTGGCGAACCGGGTCGAGCGCGAAGTGGTCGATGCGCTGGTGGCGGCGGTGCGCGAGGCCTATCCGCGCCTGTCGCATCGCTATTACAAGCTGAAGGCGCGCTGGTTCGGGCGCGAGGCGCTCGACTACTGGGATCGCAACGCGCCGCTGCCCAAGGTCGAGCAGCGCACGATTCCGTGGACCGAGGCGCGCGATACCGTGCTGTCCGCCTATGGCGATTTCTCGCCGGAGATGGCCGGCATCGCCCGCCGCTTCTTCGACGAGCGCTGGATCGACGCGCCGGCGCGGCCCGGCAAGGCGCCGGGCGCCTTCGCCCATCCCACGGTGCCGTCGGCGCAACCCTATGTGCTGGTCAACTACCAGGGCAAGCCGCGCGACGTGATGACACTCGCCCACGAGCTCGGCCATGGCGTGCACCAGGTGCTCGCCGGGCCGAACGGCGCGCTGATGGCGCCGACGCCGCTGACGCTGGCCGAGACGGCGAGCGTCTTCGGGGAGATGCTGACCTTCCGCAAGCTCCTGAACGAGACGGTCGACAAGAAGCAGCGCAAGGCGATGCTGGCTGCCAAGGTCGAGGACATGATCAACACGGTCGTGCGCCAGATCGCCTTCTACTCCTTCGAGCGGAAGGTCCACGAAGCCCGCCGCTCGGGCGAGCTGACGGCGGAAAACCTCTGCGAGCTGTGGATGAGCGTGCAGTCGGAGAGCCTGGGGCCCGCGAGCAAGCGCGGGCCGGGCTACGAGACCTTCTGGGCCTATATCCCGCACTTCATCCACTCGCCGTTCTACGTCTACGCCTATGCCTTCGGCGATTGCCTG
>JAEXUU010000520.1 GCA_023452965.1 Pseudomonadota bacterium
GCCGTGCGCGGCGGCATCGTCGACCTCTACCCGCCGGGCATGCCGGCGCCGATCCGGCTCGACTTCTTCGGCGATACGCTGGAATCGATCCGCACCTTCGATCCGGAGACGCAGCGCACCACCGGGCAATTGCGCGGGCTCGACCTCGTGCCGATGTCCGAGGCGCAGATGACGAGCGACTCGATCCGTCGCTTCCGCCAGTCCTATATCGCGACCTTCGGCACGCCCGGGCGCGACGACACGCTCTACGAAGCGGTGAGCGAGGGCAGGCGTCCGGCGGGCCTCGAGCACTGGCTGCCGCTGCTGGCCGAGAAGCTCGACACGCTCTTCACCTACCTGCCCGATGTCCCGATCGTGCTCGACCATCACGCCGACGACGCGGTCGGCGAGCGCATCAGCCTGATCAAGGACTATTACGACGCCCGCAAGAGCGCGCTCGACCAGCCTTCCCCCGGCTCTATCCCCTACAAGCCGCTGTTGCCGGAGGCGCTCTATCTCTCGCCATCCGACTGGCGCGGGATCATCGGCGAGGCCGGCGTCGCTTCGTTGACACCGTTCCAGCTGCCCGAGAGCGAGGGCAAGCTCGTCGTCGATCTCGGCGGCAAGCAGGGCCGCAGCTTCGCCGCCGAACGCGCGGACAATTCCGGCAGCGTCTTCGACGCGGCCGTCGCACATGTGAAGGCGCTGGAAGCCGACGGACGGCGCGTCATCCTCGCCGGCTGGTCGGAGGGCTCGCGCGAGCGTCTCGCCCATGTCCTCGCAGATCACGGCCTGAAATCCGTGCAGATGACAGGCTCGCTGCGCGCCGCCTTCGACCTGAAGCCCGGTACCACCGCGCTGGCGGTCTGGGGCTTCGAGACCGGCTTCGAGGCCGGCAAGCTCGCGGTCATCGGCGAGCAGGACATTCTCGGCGACCGGCTGGTGCGTCCGCGCCGCAAGGCCCGCCGCCCGCAGGATTTCATCAACGAGCTGTCCTCGCTGACGCCCGGCGACATCGTCGTCCATGTCGACCACGGTATCGGCCGTTTCGTCGGCCTGCAGACGATCACCGCGGCCGGCGCGCCGCATGACTGCCTCGAAATCCACTATGCCGGCGACGCCAAGCTGTTCCTGCCGGCGGAGAATATCGAGCTGCTTTCGCGCTACGGCTCGGAGGACACCGAGGTCGTGCTCGACCGGCTCGGCGGCGGCGGCTGGCAGGCGCGCAAGGCCAAGCTGAAGCAGCGCATTCGCGAGATGGCCGGCAAGCTGATCCAGATCGCCGCGGCTCGCGCGCTCAAGGAAGCGCCACGCCTCGTGCCGCAGGACGGGCTCTACGACGAGTTCTGCGCCCGCTTCCCCTATGAGGAGACCGAGGACCAGCAGAACACCATCGACGCCGTGCTCGACGACCTCGCCGCCGGGCGGCCGATGGACCGGCTGGTCTGCGGCGATGTCGGCTTCGGCAAGACGGAAGTCGCGCTGCGGGCCGCCTTCACCGCGGCGCTCGCCGGCAAGCAGGTCGCGGTCGTGGTGCCGACGACGCTGCTGGCGCGCCAGCACTACCGCAATTTCGCCGAGCGCTTCGCCGGGCTCCCGGTGAAGGTCGGCCAGGCCTCGCGCTTCGTCTCGGCGCCCGACCTCAAGGCGGTAAAGCAGGGCATCAGCGACGGCACCATGGACATCACCGTCGGCACGCATGCGCTGCTCGGCAAGGGCATCGACTTCAAGGATCTCGGCCTCGTCATCGTCGACGAGGAGCAGCATTTCGGCGTCGCCCATAAGGAGCGGCTGAAGGAGATGCGCGCCGAGGTGCATATGCTGACGCTGACCGCGACGCCGATCCCGCGCACGCTTCAGCTCGCCATGACCGGGGTGCGCGAACTCTCGATCATCGCGACGCCGCCGGTCGACCGGCTGGCGGTGCGCACCTTCGTCACGCCTTTCGATCCGCTGATCGTGCGCGAGGCGCTGCTGCGCGAGCGCTATCGCGGCGGGCGCTCTTTCTATGTGGTGCCGCGCATCGAGGACATCGCCGACGTCAAGGACTTCCTCGACAAGCAGGTGCCCGAGTGCAAGGTCGGCATCGCCCATGGCCAGATGGCGGCCGGCACGCTGGAAGACGTGATGACGGCCTTCTACGAGGGCCAGTACGACATCCTGCTCTCGACCACGATCGTCGAATCCGGGCTTGATATCCCGACGGCAAACACGCTGATCGTCCACCGCGCCGACATGTTCGGCCTCGCCCAGCTTTATCAGCTGCGCGGGCGCGTCGGCCGCTCGAAGATCCGCGCCTATGCGCTGTTCACGGTGCCGGCCAACCGCAAGCTGACGGACCAGGCCGACCGACGCCTTAAAGTTCTGCAGTCGCTCGATACGCTGGGCGCCGGTTTCCAGCTCGCCAGCCACGATCTCGACATCCGCGGCGCCGGCAACCTGCTCGGCGACGAGCAGTCCGGCCATATCAAGGAGGTCGGCTACGAACTCTACCAGCAGATGCTGGAGGAGGCGGTGGCGGCGCTCAAGGCCGGTGTCGAGATCGAGAGCGATGCGCACTGGTCGCCGTCGATCCAGATCGGCGCGCCGGTGATGATCCCGGAGCACTATATCGGCGATCTCACGCTGAGGCTGACGCTCTACAAGCGCCTCTCGACCATGGACGAGGACGGCGAGCTGCAATCCTTTGGTGCCGAGCTGGTCGACCGCTTCGGCCCGCTGCCGGAAGAGGTGCAGCAGCTGCTCGAGATCGTCGCGATCAAGGCGCTGTGCAAGCGCGCCAATGTCGAAAAGGTCGAGGCCGGGCCGAAGGGCATCATCGTCGCCTTCCGCGACAACGAGTTCGCCAATCCGGAAGGGCTTGTCTCCTATGTCGCCAAGCAGGGCTCGCTGGCCAAGGTCCGCCCGGACATGCGCGTCGTCTTCATCGACGATTTCGAGACGGCCGAGCAGCGCCTGAAGGGTACGCGCCGGTTGCTCACCGATCTCGCGCGCATCGCCGAGCGGAAGAAGGCGGCTTAAGGGCCGGCTGAGCGTCAGTCTCGGGTGGAGCGAAGCGCAAACCCGAGCATGACCGTCTCCTGGCTCAACCCGGATTGCGCCGCCTGATCTCGACGCGCTCCGGCTCGTGCGCAATCACGTCGACGATGGCGAGATCCGGCCGGTCGAGCTGTGGCAGGCCCTCGTCCTCCCCGGCGCGCCGCACCACGACCAGGCTGGAGAGCGCCTTGTGT
>JAEXUU010000551.1 GCA_023452965.1 Pseudomonadota bacterium
CGAACGGCGATAGTCGAGCCCGAGCAGCAGGTCGTGCTTCAGGGGGCCGGTCTCGAAGCGCGCTTCCATCTGGTTGTCGACGGTGAAGTAGCGCTGGCGCCGATCGACATCCCATTGGAAGCGGTTCAGCGACCGGTAATTGCTCGGCAGGCCGGTCGCCGGATTGATGCTCAGACCGATGCCGTAGATGGAATCGCCCTGCTTCACGTCCGCCTCGGCATAACGGAGGTTCTGGCGCACCACGAGGTTCTGGTCGAACTTGTGCTCGAACAGGTAGCCGATCGCGTAGAAGTCACGCTTGAAGCGGTCATGGTCGGGCTCGCCGACATTGGTTCCGCGCCGGATCTTGCCGAACGGGTTCTGATAGAGCGTGCCCCAGGCGGGGTAGTACATGACCGAGATGCCGGCATCGTCGCGCTGGTACTGGCCGAGCACAGTCAGGCTGGTCGCGTCATTGGGCCGCCAGGTGAAGCTCGGTGCGATGAAGACGCGATCGTCTTTGGCGTAGTCGATCTGCGTGTCGCCGCCGCGCACCACGCCCGTCAGGCGATAGAGCAAGGTCTTGTCCGCATTGGCCGGGCCGGACAGATCGAAGGCGCCCTGCAATTGCTGGAAGCTGCCATATTGCAGTTCGATCTGCCGCAGCGGCTCTGTCGTCGGCCGCTTGCTCACCATATTGACGATGCCGCCCGGCGCATTCTGGCCGAACAGGACCGAGGACGGGCCGCGCAGCACCTCGATCCGCTCGAGCCCGTAGGGCTCCGCCCGGGCGCCCTGGCCGGCAGCGCCATAGGGCAGCATCATGCCGTCGAGATAGTAGTTCGGCTCGAAACCGCGCAGATAGATCTTGTCGCGCTCGGTTCCGGGACCGAGAACCTCGGCGATCGCTCCCGGCGTGTAGCGCACACTCTGCTCGATATTGGTCGCGCCCTGGCGCGAGATCTGGTCCCGGGTGATCACCGACAGGGATTGCGGGATCTCGAGAATGGAGGCGTTGGTCTTGGTGCCGGTCGCGCTACGGGTGGCGACGATGCCCTGCACCGGCCCCCAGGCGTTCTCGCCATCGACATCGATCGTATCGAGCAGCATCGAGCCTTCGGGCGCCGAGCTCGAGGTGAACGCTGCCGCCGGATCGGTGATCGTGACGCTGTTGCCGCTCGTGAAGCGATGGCTGAGCCCCGTCCCGGCGAGCAGGCGGCTGAGTGCCGCCTCGGGTGGCAAGGTGCCGGACACGCCCGGGCTCATCTTGCCGGCCACGAGGCTGGAACGGAAGAGCAGCCTGAGGCCGGCGCGGTCCGCAAACTGCGTCAGCGCGCCACCGAGATCCTGCGAGGCGATGTTGAATGACATTGGCTGAGAGACGCCGCGCTGCGCCGCCGCGGTCTGGGCAAAGGCTGGCGCTGTCAGGCCAGTAGCGAACCCTCCAGCGAGATAAATTGCGGCCGATCCGAGTAGAACCGCCTCGATCGAACGCCTCGTCCTGAAGCCGCGCCCCCGGTTTGTCGCCCCGTCGCCCATGAATACCGCCTGTCCGTTCCTGTCGCGCATCGAGAACGTCGGCGGTGCTTCTATGCGCCATGCCAAGGTCCTCGGCTTCAAGGACGAAGCGACCTCGGCGATCTTGCACCGCAAGGCGAAAGAAAAATCGAAAACGGCTGCAAACGATTGTATCTGAACGATAAAATCTACGCCCCGGCACCGCGCAGAACGGTTACCAGCGGCAGGCGCAGGGCGCGCACCGGCAGCGTTTCCTCGATCGTCCTCAGGATCGCCTCGGGATCGTCGAGGTCGAACACCCCCGTCACCTCGAGCGTGCGCAGCCGGGTGCCGGCGATGATGATCGTCCCGCTGCGATAGCGCTCGATCTCGGCGACGACATCGCCGAGCGGCCTGCGGTTGAAGATGAGCTTGCCGCGCCGCCAGGCCGTCTCGATGTCGGCGTCGACCGCCTGGGGAGTGGAAAGGCGGCCGCTCGCAGCATAGCGAACGCGCTGGTCAGCCCGCACGACGACGGCTTCGGTGGCCGATGCGGCGCCTGTCACTTCTACGACGCCTTCGAGCACCGTCACCACGGTCTCTCCGGGGCGGATGTCGATGTTGAAGGCCGTTCCCACCGCGCGCGTCCGGCCGCCACTGGCTTCCACGACGAACGGTCGCGAAGGATCGGGCCTGACGGTGAAGGTCGCCTCGCCGGCGAGGAGCCTTAGCGCTCGCTTCCCTTCACCAAAATTGACGGAGAGTGCCGTACCCGCATTGAGCAGCACCGACGAGCCGTCGGGCAGCATGACGGTCCGCCGCTCGCCAGTGCCCGTGACGTGGTCGGCGAAACCGCGAAAGCTCAGGGCGCCGGACTGGCCGAGCGCCCAGCCTCCCGCGACGAGCACGCCTCCCCCCACCACCGCGCGGCGGGTCAGCTTCGCGCGCGAAGCCTTGCGCTCCGATGTCCTCGCCCGATCGCCTGCGATGCCCACGCTGTGCCAGACAGCCTCGGCTTCGCGCGCCGCCAGTTCGTGAGCGGCGCTCCGGGCGCGCCATTCTGCGAAGGAGGCGCGGTCCTGGTCGGTCGCACGGCCGGAATTGAGCGCGACGAGCCAGTCGATCGCCTCGTCGCTCAGGGCGACATCCGGCACTCCCTGCTGGTCCAGGTCGTTCTTCAACCGATTTTCATCCCGTGGCGGCGCCGACATTCGTGCATGCGGTGCGAGAGCACCTCACTGATCAAGACGATGCGAAATCGCAAAACATGCACTCGGTTCGGAAAAACTAGAGCAGGCCGCGGAAATGATCGCGGCAATGACGCAGCGCCTGGGCCAGGTAGCGGGCAACCATGCTCTCCGAAACGCCCAGCCGGCCGGCGATATCGCGATGAGACATGCCGTCGCAACGGTTCATCAGCAGCGCTGCCCGCGGTTTGGCAGGGAGCTGCATCAGCGCCCGCGTCAGCTGGCGCAGCTGGTCGCGATCGATCGCGAAGGTTTCCGGTGACGGATAGCTGTCCGCCAGGGCTTCCAGCAGCACGTCATCGTTGATGCAGCGCGAGCTGTGCCGCTTCTCCCTCCGCGCCAGGTCGATTGCGATGTTGCCGGCCATGCGCAGGATGAAGGCCTGCCGGTCATGGATAACGCCCGACTGCGCCTTGAGACCCGCCAGCCTCAGCCAGGTTTCCTGCAGCGCATCCTCGGCGAGCTCGAGCGAACCGGTATGCCTGCGCAGTAAACCGCGCAGCACTTTCCACTGCCGGAGATAGACCGACATGAGCTCATTCTCGTCATCGAGCTTCGTGGTTGTCGTCATCGCCGAAGACAAAATGCGGGTGCTCAATCGAATGCCCGCGACGGCCCGAGGCCCGCGAGCACGCCCCCTGATAGATCGGTCAAAAAATCGATGCAATCTCAATGATTTACATTGATTCTAAGTACGGAGGCTCGTGCCGTGGCCTTCACGCTTTACGTTTTGATTTGCCTCATCATTTTCGAGCGGCAACGCGGCTCATTCCATTGGTGAAGATGCGATGCGCCGAGTTTTGAGAAGCTCTGCACCTGAGCCGAGCGGCATCTGACCACCCGTCGACCAGGTGACAGATGGCCTGCCAACACTTTGCCTGACATTGGAGACGCGCCATGAGCGGAGGTTGGGAGTGGTCCGAAAGCGGACTCCATTCCCCCTCCTGACGCCGGCGCGGTGTCCGGGAAATCCCGACTTCGCTTGACCGGGTCCTGCAGGAGGCCCTCTCCGAGGTTCCATTCTGCTCCGTCGTTCTCACAAACATGCCTGCCGGCACTCACCTTTCCCTGAAGATCCTGCTGGCGTGATCGGTGAAGGGCTTGACGAGATAAGACAGGGCGGTGCGCTCTTCCGTCTGGATGAAGACCTCGACCGGCATGCCCGGCAGCAGCCTGCGGTTCTCCACCAGGGCCTCGTTCTCGAGTTCGATATCGCCGGAATAGTAGGTCGAGCCGTTGCTCGGATCGCGAGAGGTCGCGGGCGAAACGTGTATCACCTTGCCGGAGAATTCCGGCGTGGTGTTCTTGGCGAAGGCAGAGAAGCGCAGCCGGGCCGGCTGCTCCGGCTTGATCTGATCGATATCGACCGGCGCGATCCGCACCTCGACCGTCAGCCTGGCCTGCCGCGGCACGATGGTGGCGAGCCGTGCCGCGGGCGTGATGACGCCGCCTACGGTGAAGACGGTCAGCTCATTGACCGTGCCGTCGATCGGAGCGCGGATCTCCGTGCGGGCGAGCCTGTCCTCGGTCGCAAGGCGTCGATCGCCAAACTCCGAGATCTTGGCCTCGACCTGGCGCAGCTCACGCTGGGCCTCAGTTCGCGCGGTCTCGTCGACAGCGATGATCTGCAACCGGGCCTCGCTGATGCGCAGCTTCGCGCGGGCGAGCGCGGCATCGATCTCGCCTCGCTCGCCGAGCAGGCGGGCCCATTCGCGGTTGACGGTGTAGACGCGCGCACCGTCGATCAGACCCTTTGAAAAAAGGCCGGCATATTTCTGCTTTTCAAGCTCGACCAGGCGCAGTTCCTCGATCTTGGCGACGTGCCGCGCCTCCAGTCCTTTTATCTCCTCGCCAGACTGAACGATGCCGATCTCGAGCTGCTCCTTTCGGCTCTGGCGGTTGGTCCTGTTGCCGTCGAAAAGCCGCGTCTCGCCCTCGATGATACGCGCTGCATCGCTGGAAAGCTGTGCCAGCTCCGCCGGAAACTGGATCGCGGCAAGGTCATCGCGCTCTGCCGCCAGCCTGGCTTTGCGCCCGAGATTCTCGCCAAGCTGAGAGTGGATGATCGAGAGTTCGGCGCGCATCTGGACATCGTCGAGCCTGAACAGCACCTGCCCGGCCTCGACCTGGTCGCCCTGGCGCACCATGAGTGCCTGGATGATACCACCGTCGCGATGCTGGACCTCCTTCAGGTTCTGGTCGACCTTGACCGCGCCCTGGGCGATCACCGCGCCGTTGAGATTGGCCGTCGCGGCCCAGCCGCCGCAGCCGACCACGAGCATGAGCATGAGCGCGGAGCCCGCCATGACATGGGGCCCGAGTCGGAAGTTTGTCTTCCGACCGGCGTCGCCGAGATCGGCTGCATCGACCTGGTGGGCTGTCACGCTACTCTCCCTCTTCGGCGCCGCGGCGCCTGAACACGCGTCAACTCCGCCGGTTCAGTAATAATAGAGCCGGTGGCTGCCGAGGATTTCGATGGAGAAATCCCGCTCATCCTGCTGCTCGACGAAGACGTCGACGAAGGTCCATTCGCGGTCGCCGATCTTCTCAATGCGAAACCTGAACGGCTGA
>JAEXUU010000563.1 GCA_023452965.1 Pseudomonadota bacterium
GGCCTTGACCGACCGGCGGCCGTTCCGGGCGCCGCATCATTCGGCTTCGATGGCCGCGCTGGTCGGCGGCGGCATCAAGGCGACGCCGGGCGAGGTCTCGCTCGCGCATCATGGCGTTCTCTTCCTCGACGAGTTGCCGGAGTTCCAGCCGCAGGCGCTCGACGCGCTGCGCCAGCCCATGGAGACCGGCGAGGTGCTGATCTCGCGGGCTAACCACCGTGCCGTCTATCCGGCGCGGTTCCAATTGGTCGCGGCGATGAACCCCTGCCGCTGTGGCAAGGCGACAGAGCCCGGCTTCGCCTGCCGCCGCCAGCCGAACGAGCGCTGCATGGCCCAGTACCAGGCCGGCATCTCCGGCCCGATGCTCGACCGCATCGACATCACCATCGACGTGCCGGCGGTCACGGCTTCGGACCTGATCCTGCCCGCCGCCGCCGAAGGCTCGGCCGAGGTCGCCGCGCGGGTGGCGCAGGCCCGGGCACGCCAAGTCGCACGCTTCGAACGGCTCGGGCTCGAAGGTGTCACCAGCAATGCCGGCTGCCCGTCTTCGGCGCTCGACGAGGTTGCGCGGCCCGATGCGGCCGGGCTTGCCCTGCTGCGCAGCGCCGCCGAGGCGATGCGGCTGACGGCGCGCGGCTACCACCGCGTGCTCAAGGTCGCCCGCACGCTCGCCGATCTCGATGGCGAGGAAAAGGTCGGGCGCATCCATCTCGCGGAGGCGCTGTCCTATCGCTCGCGGATCGATCAGGCAGCGCAGGCAGCCTGATCGCCGTTCCATGCCAAAAGGTTAACGAAATCGTTCGAACCCGCCGCAATCCGGGGCTTTGGCGCGAACCTTTCTTCAACATGGCCCTGCTATATCGGCTTCCATGGAGTCCTGGCCTGCCTTGCCTGTCGTCGTCGCAGTCGCAACCTCGCTGCTCGCCGTGCTCAGCGGCGTCGCGGCTCTCTGGCTGCTGCGCGAGCGGGGACGCGTCGTGCGCCAGGCCGCGGCGATCGCCGGCGATGTCGAGCGCCTGAACGACCGGCTCTGGGAACTGGCCGATAGCGAGGAGCGCTATCGCAGCCTGATCGAGGCGCAGGGCGATCTGATCGTCCGCCGCAGCGAGGGCCGGATCGTCTATGCCAATGCCGCCTATGCGGCGCTGCTCGGCCTCGACGAGAATGCGGCCGTCGGCAGCTTGCATCGGCCGCAGGTCCGCATCACCCGGCCGGCCCAGGCCTTGGCGGACGGTGTCCGCATCTTCGACGAGTGCATCGAAACCGCGGCTGGCGAGCGCTGGATCTCCTGGGTCGAGACCGTCGTTCCGGTCGCGGCGGGGCAGGCCGTGCTGCAGCGCGTCGGTCGCGATATCAGCGCCCGCATTGCCGGCGAGCGCGCACTCGAGGAGGCCCGCAGCCGGGCGGAGGAGGCGAGTGCCGCCAAGTCGCGCTTCCTGGCCACGGTCAGCCACGAGTTCCGAACCCCGCTCAACGGCATTCTCGGCATGGCCGACCTGCTCGGCGACACCAGGCTCGAGCCGGAGCAGGCGACCTATGTCCGGGCGCTGCGCACTTCGGGCGAGGCGCTGCTCGGCCTGGTCGACGGCATCCTCGACTTCGCCAAGGTCGAGGCCGGCAAGCTCGAACTGGCGGACGATCCCTTCGATCTCGCTCTGCTGATCGAGGACGTGACCGAACTGATGGCGCCGCGCGCCCAGGCCAAAGGCATCGAGGTCTCAGCCCTGCTCGCCGCCGACCTGCCGCAGTTCATCCGCGGCGATGCCGAGCGCCTGCGCCAGATCCTGCTCAACCTCGTCGGCAATGCCGTGAAGTTCACCGAACGCGGCGGAGTCGGCATCCGGGCGGAGCGCAACGACGAGGCGATCCTCGTCGCGGTCGCCGATACCGGCCGCGGCATTCCCGCCGAGCGTCTCGAGAGCATTTTCGAGGAATTTGAACAGGTCGAATCCGCGGGCGTGCCGACGACGGGCGGGACAGGGCTCGGGCTCGCCATTGCGCGCCGGCTGGCAGCGGCGATGGGCGGCACGATTCAGGTTGAAAGCACGTTCGGGCAGGGCGCGACCTTCAGGCTGAGCCTGCCGCTTCGTGCGGTTGCAGGGGCAGCCCCTGCAGCCGATGGGCCGGACTGGCGCGGCAAACGTCTGCTGGTCGCCTCCGGAGCCCCCTTCAGCGCCGGCCATCTCGCCGAGCTGGCCCGGCGTCACGGCGCCACCGTCATCCTCGCTGTCGATCGGCAGGCCGCGCTCGCCCGACTGAAAGAGGACGCCGCGCTGACGGCGATACTGGTCGACCGGGCATTGCCCGGCGGCGATGTCGAGGGACTGGCCGAGGCGGCAAGGCAAGCAGGCGTCGCCGAGATCGTCATCATGCTGTCGCCGGCCGAGCGCCGCGGCTACGGCTCGCCCTTCACGGCAGGGTTCACCGGCTTCCTGGTCAAGCCGGTCCGTGCCCGCTCGCTGCAGGAGCGCCTCGGGGGGGCACGGCGCCCGCCGGAGACCGCGGCCACGGCCACCCCTGTGGCGACGCCGGCGGTCGCCAGCGGCCTACAGGTACTGGTCGCCGAGGACAATGAGATCAACGCGCTGCTGGTGACGCGGACGCTGGAGCATTTCGGCTGCGTGCCGACCTGGGCGCGTGATGGCAGTGAGGCGATTCGCCTGGCCGAGGCAGCCCTTGCCGGGCAGCGGCCGGCCTTCGATCTCGCCTTGCTCGACATCCGGATGCCGGTCCTCGACGGCATCGCCGTGGCCCGTCGCATCCGCGCGGCGGAACGTGCGCGGGGGGCTGCCCGCCTCCCGATCCTGGCGGTGACCGCGAATACCTCCGACGAGGACCGGCGCGCCGCGCTGGCGGGCGGCATGGATGATTGCCTGGCTAAGCCGCTTTCGCGCGACGCTCTGCGCGCCTGGGTCGAGAAGCTTGCCGGCGCGGCAAAGACGTCCGCGCGCTCCGCCTGAGGCCATCGACCGCGCGGGCGATGTCGCAAAGGGGGTCGCCATCGCGCCGGCGATCGGCTATCTCTTGGTCATATCTCTGTCGTAGTTCTGTCGCGATCCCGTTAGACGTTCGGCGCAGTGGTGTCATGCGCCTAGCCGAGGCCTCACAGGGATAAGACCGCAAATGGCGTTCGACGTTCTCCTAGGTCTCCGCCAGCCGGCAAAGCAGAAGCCGGGAGCCTTGCCGCAGCGTGGCAGATTCTCGCCTTTCGGGCTGATGGCCGGTGCCAGGCAGCGCAGTGTCTTTTCCTATCCAGGCCCCGATGCGCTGTCGGGGACACTCGGCCGCTCGGGCTCGCTCGAGGTCCGTCTGGCGCGCGGCCCGCGCGAGATCTGGCGGGCGCAGCGTCTGCGCTACCGCGTCTTCTACCAGGAGATGTCGGCGAAGCCCGATGTCGTCTCGCGCATGTTCCGGCGCGATGCCGACCGGTTCGATGCCTCCTGCGACCATCTCCTGGTCATAGATCACGCCGCGCGGGGCCGTTTCGGCGGCATAAAGCCCAAGGTCGTCGGCACCTACCGGCTGATGCGCGAGCAGGCGGCCTGGCGGCTCGGCGGCTTCTACAGCCAGTCGGAATTCGACATCGAGCCGATGATCGCGCGCCATCCCGAGTTGCGCTTCCTTGAACTCGGCCGTTCCTGCGTGCTCAAGCCCTACCGCACCAAGAAGACGGTGGAGCTGCTCTGGCACGGCATCTGGGCCTATGTCCGCCACCACCGCATCGACGCCATGTTCGGCTGCGCCAGCTTCGACGGCGTCGACCCCGATACGTTGGCGCTGCCGCTCTCCTTCCTGCACCATCACGCCACCGCTCAGGGCGAATGGCGCGTCGTCGCCAAGCCGGAGCGTTATGTGGCGATGGATCGTCTGCCTGCCGGCATGGTCGACGCCAAGGCTGCGCTGAAGAGCCTGCCGCCGCTGGTGAAGGGCTATCTGCGCCTCGGCGCCCGCTTCGGCGCCGGCGCCGTGATCGACCGCCAGTTCGGCACGACCGACGTGCTGGTGATCGTGCCGGTGGCCTCGATCGACCAGCGCTATCTCGATTATCTCGACGGCGAGGCCGGACGCTACGCCGCCTGAGACGTCTCTATTCGCCGTTCGCCGCGAGGTCGCGCAGCGCCTGGCGGTACTCCGGATAACGGAAGCTGTAGCCGAGTTCGCGTTTCACCAGCGCGTTCGAGACCCGCTTGTTCTCGCCATAGAAGCTCGCCGCCATTGGCGAGAGCTTGGCGGGATCGAACGGCGTTTCCGGCGGTGGCGCCAGCCCGGCGAGTTCGGCGGCGAAGCTGATCACGTCCTGCGGAGGAGCCGGCTCATCGTCGGTGACGTTGTAGATCGCGCCGGCCTGCGGCTTGCCCAGCGAGGCCAGCAGCACCCCGGCGATGTCGTCGACATGGATGCGGTTGAAGACCTGGCCGGGCTTGATCAGCCGGTTTGCGGTGCCGGCACGCAATTTGGTGATGGCGTTGCGGCCGGGTCCATAGATGCCGGAGAGGCGGAAGATCTGCACCGGCTTGCCGCTGCGCTCACCGAGGGCGAGCCAGCCCTGCTCGATATCGAGGCGCTGGCGCGCGCGCCGGCTGGTCGGCCGCGCTTCGGCAGTCTCGTCGATCCAGGCGCCACCATGGTCGCCATAGACGCCGATCGTCGAGAGATAGCCGATCCAGCGCAGATTGGGAGCGGTCGCGAGTTTATCAGCCAACGTCCGCAGTACGGGATCGCCCTCCTCGTCGGGCTGGACCGGGACGAGCACGGCATCGGCTTCCGCCAGCGCGGCGGCCAGCGGCGAGGACACCGCGAAGCCGCCGAAGACGAGCGTGCGCAGCCCGTCGCGGCTGAGGCTCGCTGCCTTCTCGGCCGAGCGCACCGTGCCGGTGACCTCCCAGCCTTGCGCCAGCGCGGCGCGCGCGAAGAAACCGGCGGAATAGCCCAG